>JALVEM010000067.1 GCA_027030825.1 Thiohalobacter sp. | reverse complement strand
CCCTCTGCGGCGGGCTGGTGGACGCCCTGTACGAGGCCGAGGACTCGGCCTGGAGCCGCATCTCCCGCGCCGTCGACGAGATCGCTCGCGCCGCCAGCCATGACCCGGCCTTCGAGGAGGCGGCCGGATTGCTGGCGGACGCTGCCGCCCCGCTCGAGGAAGCCGTCACGACGTTGCGGCGTCTCGGCGAAGGGCTGGAGCCCGATCCCGTGCGGCTCGAGGAACTCAATGCCCGGCTGGCCGAGCTGCAGCGGCTGGCCCGCAAGCATGGCGTCGAGGTGGAGGCGCTCCCGGCGCATCTGGAACACCTGCGGCAGGAGCTCGAGTCGCTGACCACGGACGAAGGAGACGTGGATCGCCTGAGCGCCGAGACCGAGGCGGCCCGCAAGGCGGCGCTGGAGACGGCCGAGCGGCTCCATGCGCGACGGGAGGCAGCGGCACGCACGCTGGCGCGACGCGTGAACCGGCTGCTCGGAGAGCTGGGCATGCCGGATGCGCGTTTCCGGATCCGGATCGACGCCGATCCGGACCGCCTGGGCCCGCAGGGGCTGGACCGGGTGGAATTCGAGGTCCGGACCAACGCCGGACAGGACTGGGGCCCCCTGTCGAAGATCGCCTCGGGCGGCGAACTCTCGCGGATCGGCCTGGCGCTGCAGCTGGTGCTGGGCGATGCCGGGACGGCCTGCGTGCGCATCTTCGACGAGGTCGATGCGGGCATCGGCGGCGGTGTGGCCGAGATCGTCGGCCGCCGCCTGCGGGAACTGGCCGGGACGGGTCAGGTGCTGTGCGTCACCCACCTGCCCCAGGTGGCGGCCCAGGCCCACCAGCATCTGCGGGTCGAGAAACAGCGTCGCGGCGGAACCACCCGCACGCGCATCCAGTCGCTCACGCCCGAGGCGCGCATCGAGGAAATCGCCCGCATGCTCGGCGGCGTCCGCATCACCGACTCCACCCGCGCCCATGCCGAGGAGATGCTGGCCGCCTGTCGAGCCCCCGCCTGACTACTTCGATTCCTTCTTCCTGTACTCGCAGTTCGGACGCTGGCAGTCCCCGTAGAGGATCAGGGAATGGTCCCGGATGAGAAAGCCGGCCTCCTTCGCCACCTTCTCCTGGCACTGCTCGATCGTCTCGTTGTGAAACTCGAAGATCTTGCCGCACTGGTTGCAGACGATGTGATCGTGGTGCTCCTTGCCGGCCAGCTCGAAGACGGCCTGGCCACCCTCGAAATGATGACGCGTGACGAGACCGGCCGCCTCGAACTGGGTCAGCACCCGGTAGACCGTGGCCAGGCCGATGTCCTCGCCGGCTTCCAGCAACGCCTTGTAGACGTCCTCCGCACTCATGTGATGATCGTCGGTGCGACTCTCGAGGATCTCGAGAATCTTCATCCGCGGCAGGGTCACCTTGAGTCCGGCGCGACGCAGATCCTGGGATTCCATGACAAGCCTCTCTTGCGGTGATGCGGGCGCTCGATTCCGGTATTATGCACGCACAATCCGCCGCCTGAAAACCAAAGCGCTATGAGAAGAGTTCTCATTCCGGTGTTATTTGCATGGCTTCTCGGGGGCTGCACGAACATGCTCGAGAAACTGCCGATCGTGCACCGGATCGACGTCCAGCAGGGCAATGTGGTGACCCAGGAGCAGGTCGACCAGCTTCGGCCCGGCATGACCCGGCAGCAGGTCCGCTATCTGCTCGGCACCCCGCTCATCCAGGACACCTTCCATCCCGAGCGGTGGGACTATGTCTACTATTTCAAGCCCGGACGGGGCGAGCCGCAGGAGACGAAGATCACGCTCGTGTTCAGGGACGAGAGGCTGCACGAGATCCGGGGCGATCTGCGTCCGCGGCCGGACGCCGAGCCGGTCTCGCACAAGCGCACCGTGGTCGTACCTCCCCAGGAACGCAAGCCGGAAGGCATTCTGACCCGGTTCTGGCACTGGATCACCTTCCGGTCGCACCGACACGAGGAATGAGGCGTTGTCGCCGGCCCTCGGAAAACCGGTCGTTCCGGCGATTCAACCGCCTTCGGTACTCCCGGCCAGCTTTTTCTTCTCTTCTTCGGTGAGCGTGCCGCCGCCACGCTTCATGCGCTTGCCCTCGGCGGCCCGCTTGCGGCGGACCTCCTTGGGATCGGCGATCAGCGGCCGATAGATCTCCACCCGGTCACCCTCGCGCAGCACGGCGTCCTTCCTGACCAGTTTGCCGAAGATCCCGATGTCCTGCTTCTCCAGATCGATCTCCGGAAAGATCGACAGGATACCCGACTGCCGGATGGCATCGATGGCCGTGGTGCCTTCGGGCACGTCCAGATCCAGCACCACCTGGCGATCGGGCCTGGCATAGGCCACTTCCACATGGATCAGCTTATCTTCTGCCATAGACTTCCACCGCGCGCTGGTGAAACGCATCCACCAGGGTATTGGCGATCTGATTGAACACCGGACCGATGACCAGGCTCATCATCCGGCTGGCGAACTCGAACTCCAGATCCAGACGCACCTTGCAACCCGAACCGCCCAGCGGGTCGAAGCGCCAGAATCCTTCCAGGCGCCTGAAGGGCCCTTCCACGAGGCGCATCTCGATCATCTTGCCCGGCTGGAGCCGGTTGAGCGTGGTGAAGGATTTCCTCACGGAGCCCTTGGCGATCTCGATGCTCGCCTTCACCGTGTCCTCGGTGCGCTCCAGCACGCGGGCGCTGCCGCACCAGGGGAGGAATTCCGGATAGCGCTCGATGTCGTCGACGAGCGCATACATCTCTTCGGGCGAATAGGGGACGATTGCGGACTTCTGAACCTGCATGATCAGGAACCGCCGAACAGCCCGATCTTGTTCAGGAACACCAGCACGATGGCGGCCGGCGCCACGAACTGCACCAGAAAGCGCCACAGCCGGTAGCCAAGACCGTCGGCGAGGCCGAGTTCGGCACGCGTCGACTCGCGCGACATCAGCCAGGCGGCGAAGATGCATATCAGGAACCCGCCGACGGGCAGCATCACGTTCGAGCTGATGTAGTCGAAGAGATCCAGGAAGCCCTTGCCGAACAGCCTGACGTCCGACCAGACGTTGAGCGAGAGGATCGACAGGATGCCCAGCAGCCAGGCCGCCAGTCCGGTATAGGCCGCGGCCTTGACGCGGTTCATGCCCCGGTTCTCGACCAGCCAGGTCACGGCCGGCTCGAGCAGCGAGATGGCCGAGGTCCAGGCGGCGAACAGGAGGAGAACGAAGAATGCCGTACCCACCAGGATCCCGCCCGGCATCTGCCCGAAGGCGATGGGCAGGGTCTGGAAGATGAGCCCGGGGCCGGCCGAAGGCTCGAGGTGATACTGGAACACGAGCGGGAAGATCGCCAGGCCGGCGAGCAGCGCCACCAGCGTGTCCATGGAGACGATGACGGCGGCAGTGCGAACGATCGAGGCCGTGTGCGAGAGATAGGAACCGTAGATCATGATGGCGCCCATGCCCAGACTCAGGCTGAAGAAGGCCTGCCCCATGGCGTTCAGCATGACGTCCGTGGTGATCTTGCCGAAGTCCGGCCGGAACAGATAGAGCAGCGCATGCTGGAATTCGCCGGAGTTCATGGCATAGCCCACCATCGCCACCAGCAGCACGAAGAGCGCCGGCATGAGGAATTTCACGGCCTGCTCCAGCCCGCTCTTCACCCCGCGCGAGACCACGATGATGGTCATCACCATGAATATGGTGTGCCAGGCCAGCAGCTTCTCGGGATCCCCGACCAGATCGCCGAAGATGCTCTTCGCGCCCTCGGCGGTGACCCCCTCGAACACGCCTGCGGCCATCCGCACGATATAGGCCAACGTCCAGCCGGCGATGACGCTGTAGAAGGAGAGGATGATGAACCCGGCCGCCATGCCCAGCAGGCCCACATACTGCCAGGCCGGCGAATGCCCCTCCTCCACCGCCAGCGTGCGCATGGTGTTGATGGGGCTCTGTCGACCACGCCGCCCGATCAGGATCTCGGCGATCATCACCGGCAGGCCGATGGTCAGCACGCAGAGCAGATAGACCAGCACGAAGGCCCCGCCGCCGCTCTCGCCCGCCACATACGGAAACCGCCAGATGTTCCCCAGCCCCACGGCGGAACCGGTGGCGGCCAGGATGAAGGCCAGTTTCGAGGACCACTCCCCGTGTACGGACGTGCGGCGCGCCGGCATGCGGTGTTCTCCCTTCGGACAAACGCAGGTTCCGCATTTTCGGCCAATTCCTGCGGATCCTCAAGCAGTTGCATCACATCCCGCGCCGAAATCGCGCGACAGCGCCACCGCAGCCCGTATAATCGCGGCCCATGGGTAAAAAGAAGTCGAAAAGCGGGAAGGACGCCAGCCTGATCGCGGAGAACCGCCGGGCACGGTTCGAATACACGATCGAGGACACCTTCGAGGCCGGACTCGTGCTCGAAGGCTGGGAGGTCAAGAGCCTGCGCGCGGGCAAGGTCCAGCTCGTCGACAGCTATGTCATTATCAAGCATGGCGAGGTCTGGCTGCTGGGCGCCCACATCACCCCCCTGCCCACCGCCTCCACGCATATCCACCCGGACCCCACCCGCACGCGCAAGCTGCTGTTGCACAAGGACGAGATCGCCCGCCTCACCGGCGCCGTGGAGCGCAAGGGCTACACCCTGGTGCCGCTGAAACTCTACTGGAAACGTGGGCGCGCCAAGCTGCTGATCGGCCTGGCCAGGGGCAAGAAGGCCCACGACAAGCGGGCCGCCATCAAGGAGCGCGACTGGCAGCGCGAGAAACAGCGCCTCCTGAAGAACCGGTGACACTTGAAA
>JALVEM010000066.1 GCA_027030825.1 Thiohalobacter sp. | reverse complement strand
CGTGCGGGGATAGGTGGTCGCCTTGTGCGTCTCGTACAGGCTCTGCGCGATGTCGAGCACCTGCTGGGCGCCCAGGCCCCAGCGCCGCGAGGCCTCCTGTTGCAGGGTGCCGAGATCGAAGGGCAGGGGAGGCACCTCGCGGCAACGCTTGGTCTCCACCTGCCGGACGGTCGCGGTGCGGTTCCGGATCCGCTCGGCGACCTCGCGCGCGGCCTGCTCGCGCAGGCAGCGGCCGGCCTCGTCGACGCAATCGCCGGCCGGTCGCCACCGGGCGGGAAAGGGCGTGCCGTCCTTCTCGAGCATCGCCACCACCTCCCAGTAGGGCTTGGGCCGGTGCGCCTCGATCTCGCGGTCGCGGTCCACCACCAGCCGCAGGGTCGGCGTCTGGACCCGGCCGACCGAGAGCACACCGTCGTGGCCCCGGCCGCGGCCGAGGATCGTGTAGGCCCGGGTCAGGTTCATGCCGACCATCCAGTCGGCGCGGGCCCGCGCCAGGCCCGCGAGATAGAGCGACCGCGTCTTCTCGCCGGGCAGGAGGTTGCCGAGCGCCTTGCGGATGCTCGCCTCGTCCAGGGCGGACAGCCACAGCCGCAGGACTGGCCCGTTCCAGCCGAACCGGTCCAGGACCTCGCGGGCGATGGTCTCTCCCTCGCGGTCGGCGTCGGTGGCCACCACGACCTCGGAGGCCTCGCCCAGCAGCTGCCCGATGATCTTGAGCTGTTTGCCCGCACCTTTTCGCGGGTGCAGCTTCCAGCGACTGGGCAGGATGGGCAACGTCTCCAGTCGCCAGCGCTTGAATTCCTCTCCGTAGGCCTCCGGCGGGTCCATCTCGAGCAGGTGCCCCACGCACCAGGTCACGATCAGGTCGCGGCCCCGCAGGCAGCCGTCTCCGCGCGAGCGGGCGCCGAGCACGGCCGCGATGTCGCGGGCCTGGGCGGGTTTCTCGCAGAGGAAGAGGCGGGTCATGGCGTTCGCTCCAGATCGTATCGGTTCCGGACGAGCTGCCACCAAGCGTCCGGCAGTTCGGGTACCTCGCCCTCCGCCTCGGCCAGGGCCAGACAGGACAGGACCGTCTCGAGGTCCAGGCTGAAGGCGTGGTGGCGGTCCCGCATCGCGAACAGCAGGACGCCGTCGCAACGCCGGCTCGTGCCATTCGAGGAGGCGCCATCCGGGCACGTCTCCCGGCGACCGTCGGGGTCCAGGCGCGCCCGGTTCCGGATGATCTCGTCGTGGTCCATTCGCCGTCCTCCGCGTGCGTTCAATCCATTGCCGGACTTCTCGCCTCGAACTCCTCCGTTTACCTCAAGGGGCAGGATCCAGATGATGTGCCACGTGGCACATCATGCGCAGGCCTCCGTGAACAGGTCGCGCCGCAGCCGGCGACATGCCCTGACGTTCATCGGGCGCCCCATGCCGGAAACAGCCTGCGCCACCAGGGGCGGGATACCCGACGTGCCAACCGGATTGCAGCTTCCGCGGACAGAACCTCGGGGCTTTCCCCTCTTCTTTGGAGGACGATACGGGGGATGTAGAACTCCAAATGCTCCGTATTCCTCCTGGTCTCGCCGTTCGGCTCGCGCGTCACGTCCAGGTACCAGGGAAGCCCACGTTCGGCGATGCTGCTCTCGAGCGCCTCGAAGGCCTGAAAGGCCGCCCGGTCCCAGATCCATTCGATCAGTCGCACGCCGTGCAGGAAATGCAGATCCCGGTAGTGAACATGGAACCTGGCGATGCACACGCGATGGTTGCCTTCCCGGATCCACCATTCGCGACCGTTCGTGGAGACGAGCGTGATGTCCTTCGGTGCGGGGCTCTCGTAGTATCCCGGGTTGCGATCGTATTCGGCGAGGTTGAGGGGCATCCTCTTGCCGATCCGCAGCATCTCCCGCCAGGTTCGTCCCTGGTAGTCGGGATGACAGGTCCCCGCTATACGGTCGATGCCGATCGAGGCGATGGGGACCGTGCGTTTGCATCTCGTGAATCTCCGGATCCGTTCGAATCGGTCCTCGTCCCAGGGACGGATGGTCTCGTCCGCCCAAGGGGGCGGCTCCCGCTCGATCGCATCGAGCAGCCGCGCGGCGTTGCCGTGGGGAAAGGAAAGGCGGCTCCCGGACGGGGCCAAGGAGGGTGCAAGGGGGGAACCACCGGGAGCCGCCGAATCGTGTCGCGTCATGGTCGCTTTCTTCCTTCGGCCACTTCCCGTACCTGGCTTGCGAACAGCTTGGGGAAGTCAGGTCCCGCCTGGAAGCCTTCCGATCCTCCGACGCAGTACCTGAGCCGGATCAGGCTGCCGTCGCCGTCCTTCTCGATCTCCGTCGAAAGCCATCCGACGACGGGTTTGCCACCCACGACGGTGCGCACCTCGTCCTTCATCCAGTAGCGCGCGCCCGGCGTGGTTTCGTGGCGGAAGCCTTCGTCGATCCAGCCGCCGTAGCTGCGGCGTTTGCGCTCCTCGAGCGTAGGATAGCCGAAGTGCCTCTTGAGACGGACGTATGCGGTGTCCACGTCCACGTTCGCCCGGATCACGTCCTCTTGCCGCTTGCCGCAGACGCTGGTGCCTTCCGCGGCCTCCCGGTGCGGCACGGCGGTCAGGACCGGCCCGCAGCCGGGGCATCTCGTCGCCGCGACCTCGTCGCGCCTGCGGATCTTGACGGGACTGGGCGAGGCGTTGACGGCCTCGATCGCGCCCTTGAGCGTTTTCGTCGCGGCCCGGTCGAACTCGCGCAGCTCGGCGCATCCCGACAGCCACGCCGCGCAGGCGAGCGCGACCGCCGATGCCTGCAGAATGGTCGCTGATCTCATGACGTCGCCTCCTTGCAGTCCACCGCTCGCTTCAGGCGCGGGCTGGGCACGAAGGCCACCACGCGCCGCGCGGGCAGGTGGATCGTCTCGCCGGTTCGTGGATTCCGTCCCTGCCGCGGTCCGCGCTCGCGCAGCTCGAAGCGTCCGAACGACTTGATGACGACCGGCCGGCCAGAGGCCAGCGCGGCCGTCATCGCCTCGAACAGCTGATCGACGACGTGCGCGGAGAGTTCGCGGTCGAGGGACGCCCGCAACGACAGGGCGAAGACCAGATCGGACTTACGGAGCGGCGGCAGCATGCTCGTCATCCGTGACCTCGCTCTGCCGTCCGCGCCAGCTTACCGAATCCACCCGGCCGAGATCCAGGTCCACCTGGTCCGCGATCAGCTCCAGCCGGGAACGTGGCTCGCCGGATTCCTTGTCCTCCCAGGTGCGCTGCACCAGGCTGCCCGAGACGGCCACGCGGGCGCCCTTGTCCAAGAGCCGCGCGGTCGTCTCGGCCCGCGGCCCCCACAGGCTCACGTCCAGCCAGAAGCCGCCCTTGTCCTCGAACTCTCCCTCGCCATTGGGAACCGGCCGGTCGAAGTAGATCCGCATCGACGCCACGGCGCGTTTCTCGCCGTCGGCGACTTCCACGTGCCTGAGTGTCGGCGCGGCGGCGAGGTTTCCGCGGCCGGTGAATTTGTTGGACATCGGTCGTCACCTCCCTTCGTTCGACGTGCGAGCATGCTCGCCTCGCGCGGCGGCGCGGACAAGCGTTTATTCCGCCGGGCGAGGGGCGGGATTTCATGGACCTCCGATCCATCCCGCGGCTTTCGACCCCGGTCGGCCCGTGACATATTTCCCCGCATGACGAGGCATGCCGTCGATCCGTCGAGGGGCGACGTCGTCACGCCCGAGGAATTCGTCGCCCGCCACGGCGCGCAGTGGCGCGACCGGGGCGTTCCTCTCCGCCCAGCGTTCCGCGGCGACGGCGGCCTCGTAGAACACCCCGCCCGGCGCCCAGGGGTTGTCCTCGTCCTCCTCGCAACTTTCGGGGCACAGCCCGTAGATGTCGAAGCAGCGCATGTCGAGCCTGGTCCGACGCGCGAGGGGGTGCTCCTCCCTGTCGTCGTAGGGATCGTCGTTGGCTCCGATCGCGAGCAGGGGATCGAAGTCCGCCGCCATGTCGGCGAGCGCCAGGCAGGCTTCCTCGAAGGTCGGGCTCATGCGGAAGAGGTCGTCCGGGCCCAGCGCGTGGGCGGGCTGGTAGTCGAGGCGTTCGACCAGGGCGTGGTGGAAATTGCGGAAGATCTCCTCCGGCGTGCGGTCGTCGACGTCGGTGAAGGCCTGGACGATGATGCTGACCCAGGGACCCCGGTGCCGCGCCTCCGGGGCGATCTCCTCCGGTGCCACCTTGAGCACGTGGCCGTACCAGTATCCCTGGCGGATGGCGAGGAGCGCCAGGAGTTCCGGCGCGCCCTCGTGGGACATGGGGCCGCGGTCGATGGCGACGATGCGCCGCCGGCGCAGCAGGTCGGGCAGCCGCAGGCGGTCGTTGCGACCGATCGCCTTGGCCAGGGTCTCGGCGGCGTTCATGGCGTTTCCTCCTCGAGGCGGGTCAGGACCGCCCTCCGCGACAGCCAGTCCTGCAACCGCGTCCGTTCGTACCGGGCCAGTGCGTAGGCGAGGTTGAGGTCCGCGCGTCGTCGCTCGAAGCGCAGCCATGACGCGCGCACGCCGGCCGGCAACCCGCGCAGCAGCGAGCGCCCCTCGTCTCCCGTCAGGTCGAAGGTCCGGTTGACGCGCGCGGGACGGTCGCCGCGCCAGCGCCGCGCCGAACTCCGTCGCCATCGCCACCCGGTCAACGTGCGGTCGGCGTACTTGGCGAGGTACGCCGGCGAGTCCGGGAACCGCTCGCGGAAGTCGGCGACCAGGCGCTCGCCTTCCCGCTCCAGCCCCGCGATCTCCGCGTCCAGTTCGGCGATGCGCGCCCTCGCGCTGCGCACGCTCCAGCCGCTCACTGGCGCGTCTCCCGTGCGAAGTCCATGCCGCGGAAGGCGATCGAGAGCAGATCGCCCGGCGCGCCGGCTTCCCGGGCGATCGACGAGAGGGAGCGCCCCGATGCCCGCTGCGCCCGCAGCCGGATCAGCGCCTCGTCGTCCAGTCCCCGCAGGATGCCGCCCGCCCGCGCCGGCAGGCCGGGGTCGTGCACGGCCATGCCCCGCAGCGCCCAGCGCACGGCATGGTGGGAGCGTCCGAGCGCGCGACCGATGGCCTGGAACGTCGCGCCCTCGATGCAGAGGCGTCGCATCTCGGCGAGTTCGTCGTCCGGGAGCGGCCCGAATCGGGCGGCGCCGTCCGTGCGACCGACCGGACCGGCCAGGCGCGCGGTCGCGTGCCCGCCGGGCTGCGGCAGGGCCTCCGGTTCGTCCGGGCCAGGCAGGACGCCCCCGGTGACGTGGGCGTGCCACCCTTGCAGCAGGCGCTCGCCGAGCGCGGCGGCGGCCTCGGCGACCGGCGGATAGGGCGCCAGCGCATGGGCGAGCGGCACGAGCTCGTGCAGCGGGATGCAGGTGACGACGTCGGGACCGATGGGGTGATCGGGTTCCAGGGACCGACCAAGCTCGTCGCCGACGGCCACGACGCCCCAGCGCCTGGGCACCTGGGAGCAGCTCAGGTGCATCTCCCGGGTCGCCATCACCTCGTCCCGGGTGGCCGGCCACGCCAGGCCCAGCTTCTCCGCCGCCGGCCGAAGGGCGACGTACAGGCTCTCCCCGAAATGCCGCGGTCCCGGCACCTGGATCAGGAAATGCCAGACGCCGTCGACGCGGACCGGCACGAACCTGGAGCCTTCCGGCAGGGGCGGCATCTCGACGCCCCGCGTGCCCTGGCCCTGCCAGTGGCGCCACAGCACCTCGTCGCACTCGTCCTGGTAGCGCTCGAGCTTCGGCCGGATGTCGGGGCGCACCTTGGCCGGGCTGATGGCGTACAGCCAGCCCGGCAGCTTGCGCAGCGGGATGCAGAGCATGTCCCGGCGCTTGCCGTCCTGGGCAACCGCAGTACATAAGCGGGTCAGTTGAGCGAATCTTCCTTGGGCCAACTTTTTCCGCTGCCGCTCCCACTCAAGCCCCAGCGCCTCGCAGATGGGCCGCACCGGCACGTACGGTTCGCCCGCGTGCTCGAGCAGGTACAGCGTGTCCCCATGGAACGGGACCGGCGTCAGCGTCTCAGCCATCTTTTGTTCCCTCCCTTGCCCGTAAATGGCCTTTTCCCGAGACGGTACGTCAGCGGATCGCGGCGGACGGTACGTCAGCATCGCAGTCCACCCTCGGACGCGGCGAGCGGATCGCGCGGCGGCGTCTCCGTGCCGTCGTCCCCGCTCCCGTCCGCTGCGCCAGCCTCCTCCGCCTCCTCACGCCGTCCACGGCGCCGTCTCGGCGCCGGCGCGTGCTCGGCGCGCGCCTCGCCGTCGACCACCTCCTGGGGCACGCGTCCCATGAGCTCGCGCGCCCGCGCCGCCTTCGCCGTGCCCTGGCGCACGTCCTCGCGCGTGACGGCCAGATACCGGTAGCCGAGGGCGGACTGCAGGGCGCGCCTGGCCGCCCGGTTCGCCTCGTGCACCAGCCGGTCGGCCGTGTCCCGGTTGAGCAGGCCCACGTGGCGGGCGGTGAGGACGGCGCGCACCAGCTCGTCGTGGTCGGCGAGCAGGTAGGCGGCCATGAAGCCGTAGGGCGTGCCGAAGTTGAGCTCGATCCTGGCCGGCTCGTCGGTCTGCGCCAGGTCGATGCGCAACGCGCGCACGCCGGAAAGCCGCTGACGGATCTCCTCCGTCACCGCCGCGATCTCCTCCCGGGAGCGGTGCAGCTGCGCCTCGACGCGCAGCAGCCACCAGTCCGCCCATGGATCGTCGCCCTCGGCGCCGGCCCAGATCACGCGCGTCATGGCCGCGAACCGCAGCAGCCCCGGCCAGCCGGGGTGTCCGTCCTCGGCCCGCCTGCCACGCACCAGCCTCCGCGTCTCGCGGGTCTGGATCTCCAGCACCGCCCCGCCGCGCAGGGCGCCCGGCGCCTCCCGGACCGCTGCTGCGGGGGGCGTGTTCCGTTCCCGTTCGCTCATGTCGTCCTCCTTCTCGGATCTTCCTCGTTCCCTCCCTGGTCGCTAGGTTCGCTCCGCGAGTCGTCGTCGCAGGGCCTCGAGCTGCCCGGCGAGGGCTTGGCGCGCCTCGCCCTCGGCCCCCTCGAGCAGCCGCTCCAGCCCCGCGATCTCCGCGCGCAGGGCCGCGACCGCCGCATCGCGCCGCCGATCCTCCCCGTCGTCCGCCTCCCTGTCCGGCGGCGCCGGCGGGACGAACCGCCCCTCCCGCGCGCGGACGCACAGGCCGTAGACGTAGTTGACGGGGGAACGGACGGGATGGTCGCGGTCGCGCAGCTTCTGCCCGAGCGCGTCGAGCAGGGCCTGCGCCATCCCGGGCGGCGCGTGCATCTCCAGCACGCGCCGGATCAGGCGGCGCATGTTGTCGTCCAAGGCCTCAGGCCAGCGCAGATCGGGCGGCAGTTCGCGCCGCCTCGGACGGCCCGCTTCTGAACTTTCAGCCACGGTGGAAGTTGTAGTAGTAGTATTTTTACTACTACTACATTCGCCATGCGCAAAATTTGCACATGGCGGCCCCGAACCCCCCGGATCCTGAGAATTTCCAGTAATTTCAACAACATGACGTCCATGTGCAAAATTTGCACATGGATCGTCGCCGCCATGTGCAGAATTTGCCGGTGGCTCCCCGGCCGCCTCTCCGCCGCCCGTCCGTGGCGGGTCGGCGGCCGGATCGCCCCCCCGCGCGCTGTCCACACTGTGGACACCCCCCTTGGCATGGTTCGTGCATAGCATTTCCGCCAAGCGGTCGGCGGGATCCTCCCGCTCCATGGGGTCCCGGCCCTCGGCGATGGCCTGCTCGATCTCCCGCAGGACCGAGCGCGCCGCCTGGCGCGCGATGGGGTCGCCGTGACCGGCGGTCTTCTCCAGCTGGCGCATATATCCGCCGTCGAGCCGCACGGTGGTGCGCAGCTCCGCGGGCGTGTCGTGCACCACGCACACGGTGCCCCGCCAGCGGCCCGCGCGGTCGCGCACGCGGCGCGCGAGGGTGATCCAACGCGCGATCCGCAGCAGCAGCCGGTCGCGCTGCGCCGTGCGCATCGACTGTCCCAGGCAGGAGGCGGTCTCCTCCACGCTGGGCAGGGCCACCGCCCCGGCGCCCGAGCGCGCGGCCTCCCGCGCCAGGAAGAGGTACTGGATCTTGGCGCTGTCGGTGAGCCGCGTGTCGGAGATCAGGTCCGCCGGATAGGTCTCGTGGCGCACGCCCAGGTAGCACATGCTGGAGGCCGCCCGCGCGCGCCCCGCCGCCAGCGCCCCGGTCGCCGCCTCCACCGCCGCGAGGAGGTCGTCGTCGCGCGCGCTCATGGCGCCGCCTCCGCGGTCGCCGGCGCGGCGGCGCCGATCGGGGCCGGCTCGTCCCCGGCCCTCGCCGTCCACCTCGCCACCAGGCGCCAGGCGGTGCGGGCCGACACCCCCGCGCGCGTGCACAGCGCCAGCCAGTCCTCGGGCGGCATCTCGGTCGGCTCGCCCATCGCCGCCCAGACCTGCCAGACCCGGCGGGCCTCGGACTCGCCGGGCTCGGCCGGACGCCCGACCCCGGGCGGGGCGCCCAGGCCCCGGCGCAGTCTCGCGTAGCGCTTCGGCCCGATGCCGTAGAGCGCCTCCATCATTTCCTGGGGCGCGCCGCGGAGCAGCAGCTCCCGCTGGACCTCCTCGCGTCCCCGCTCGGCCCGCAGCCGCGCCATCAGCGACCAGAACGCGGGGCGGTCCAGGCGCACGCGCAGCACGTGCGCCTCGGCCAGCGCGTCCGCGAGCCGGTCGACCTGGTCCAGCGTGAGCCCGCGGACGGCCTCGATCTCCTCGAGACCGAAGCCCAGCTCCCGCAGGGCGCCGAAGTCCCCCTGCCTCAGGCAGGCGGCCGCCGCACGCAGCACGGCGAGATTGATCTCCGTACGCGCGATCCTCCCTTGCATGCTTCGCTCCTCCGACTCTCGTTCATTCGAAGTCCCCTGTTTCGTCGTATCCGTCGTCATCGTCGTCGGCCAGATAGGTCAGGCCGCTCTCGAGGGCCTGCCTCCTGCGCAGTTCCCGCAGTCCCCGCTTGCCCTCGGCCCGTTCCAGGCCCAGCCAGATCGCCTCCTCGCCCAGCTCCTGGATCATCAGGCGCCGCAGCTCGAGGTAGACGTCGACCAGCTCGAGCCAGGTCCGCCACAGGGCCGCGTTCGCGCAGACATAGGGGCCGATGTCCACGGGATTGGGGGGCGGCACCTCGGCGTACACGCCGTTGCCGTTGTAGCGGACGCGGTACTGGAGCCAGATGCAGGCCCAGGGCCCCTCCTTGGGCCACTCGTTGTAGCGGGCCTTGGTGGCGAGCTGCCCCACCGTGCTGCCCGAGCGCTGCGTCGGCGGCAGGTACATCCAGGCCATGTTGTGGAAGGTGAACTGCTCGGAGACCGAGGCGAGCAGCCACCAGACGATGGCCTTGCGCCGCTTGTCGTCGTAGTCCTCCCCCGGCCTGCCCAGGCGGACGTTGCCCACGATGTAGCCGCAGCCGTTGTTCGGGACCCGGATCACGAGGTCCTCGGGCAGGCCGGCCTCCCGCGCCAGCGTCTCGGCCAGGTCCGCGGCGCGGGCGCGCAGGGCACGCACGCGCGCGCGGGCGTCCCCGCCCTCGCCGTCCTTCCGTGGCGGGTCGGCGGCCGGATCGTCCCCGGACGAAGTGTCCACCTGGTGGACAGCCCCTGTGGCATGGTTCGTGCTTGGTATTTCCGCCCTTCCGGGAGGCGTGGACGGCGCGGCGGCGCCTTCGGGGACGGCGTCGCCGGCGTCCGGCCCGGGCGCGGTCGCGCCGGGCGTCTCCGCGGCGGGCGCCTCGCCGCCGTCGGGTCCGTCCAGGGCCTCGTCCTCGTCGACGGGGTGCCGGGCCAGGAGCTCCGCCACGTCGCGGCCGTCCAGCGCGGCGCCCAGCAGCAGCGCCGCCAGCTCGGCGCCGATGTCGGCGGACACGGACAGCTCGGCGTGCAGGTCCATGCGCAGCCGGTCGAGGTCGAGCGTCTCGCCGTCGTGCCGGGCGAGCACCTCGCGGAAGATCGCCCGGCCGGCGCCGGGGTCGTCGATGCCGAGCGCCCGCCACACCGCCAGGAAGGCGCGGTCCAGGGCCTGGATGCGTTCGATCTGGGGCTTGCCCATTCCTGCCGCCAGCGCGGTCGGGATCGCGGGGTGCAGGAAGTCGACCACGTAGTCGTAGAGGGCGATCATCGACTTGCCGATCCGGTAGCCCCGCTCCCTGAGCGCCTCGGATAGCGCGCGGGTGGACAGCGGTTCCTCCCGTTCCTCCTCGAGCATCGCCCGCAGCTCGCGGATCGCGAAGGCGCGGTCGACGAGCGTCAGCGCCCCGCGCAGATCGTTCTCGCGCAGGTGCGCGACCAGGGTGTCGGCGTCGCCGCGCCAAGGCACGAACAGGACGTTCACCCGCCGGAACCGGTCCTCGCCCGTCTCGCGCCAGAGTTCCTGCACGGCCAGCAGGCGGGTGTTGCCGCCGGCGCCGATCATGTAGTCCTCGTCGCCGGGGCGGCGGGTCACCGTCAGCGTCTGGTCCATCCCCACCGCCCGGATCGATTCCTTGATCGCCTCGTACTCGCTGTTGGCCGTCCGCCTCGGATTCCGGTCGTAGGGCCGTATCCGGTCCACCTCGAGCACCATGGCCGTGGGCACGATCGGATCGGAGGAGGGCTCGTCCTCCCCGCCCTCGCCGCGGCGGAAGCCGGGCTGCCTCAGAAGCTCGACGATTTCGTCGGTCGTGGGACGTTTCATGTCAGCATCCTCCCTTCGAGTCCTCCCGCGCCGCGGGAACGACGAGATCCACGCCCAGCACCTCGGCGCCCGGCCATCTCCGGGCGGCGACGGCCTGGGCGATTTCCAGCGCCTCGTGGCTGCTGTCGGCGGCCACGTCCAGGTGGTAGGTGAATCCCACCTGCACGGCCACGAGCGGCCCCATGCAGGCGTCCTGGCGCGAGACGCCGAGGATCTCGGCGCCGTCGGCGCCGGCGCGTTCGGCCAGCGCCAGGACCTCCTGTCGCAGCCGCTCGGCGTCTCCCGCGTCGATCCAGGTCTGGCGCACGTCGAGGACCTCCGCCCGCCAGCGCGGTTCGTCCTGGTCGACGGCGAGCAGGCTGGGCGTGAGCTCGGCTTCGAACAGATCCGGGTGCAACGGTCCGTAGGCGATCTCGGGGTTCATGACACGTTCCTCCCTGGGATGGCGGTTTCCGTGGATACGGAGAGATCCATGTGCGGCAGGAGCTCGCGGGCCAGCGCGATCAGCCGTTCGGCGGCCTCGTGTCCTCGCCGGCGCGATGCCCAGCGGTGCACGGGGACGCGGGCCGTCGCCGCCTCGCGCCAGGCGACGGCGGCGGGAACGACCGTCTCCAGGATGGTGACCGCGCCCGGGGCGTCGGCGAATGCCGCCGCGCGCAGGCCGTCGGCGATGCGCCGGGCGTCCACGGTGCGGTCCATGCGGTAGATGACCGCGTAGAGGTGCCCGACGGGCGCGCCCAGGTGCGCCATGGGGCGCAGCCGCTCCAGCATCGCGAGGAGCCCCCGGGAGAACTCCCTCGCCGACAGGATCTCGGGCGGGACGGGGGACAGCAGGACGTCGGCCGCCAGGACGCCCGCGTCCTGGAGCGGCCCGACGGCGCCCTGCGTGTCCACCAGCACGAGATCGTATCCGTGAGGCCGGGCGCGTAGGGCGTGGCGCAATCGCACCCTGCCGTCAGGGGTGTGGAGTATCCAGTTCTCCAGCGCGCCCTCCGGGTCGTCGGAGACCACCACGTCGAGGCCGGGGATCGAGGTCGCGCTGACCGCCTCCTCGAGCGTGCCTTGCGTGAGCAGGTGGTGCAGGCCGAATTTCGCCCGCCTTTCAATGGGATAGTAGGAGGAGAGGGTCGGCTGGACGTCCGCGTCCACCATCAGGACGCGGTATCCGGCGTCCGCCAGCAGACCGCCCAGGTTGGCGGTGAGCGTGGTCTTGCCGACGCCCCCCTTCGTGGAACATACCGTCACGATCATGACACCCTCCTTGCGTCGAGTTCATCGCTGACGTGACGGCTTGTCTCGCTTGACTGGTCGGTTGCCTCGCGGTCTAATACGGCTCCCCGCCACTGGCCAGGTAGCTCAGTTGGTAGAGCAGGGGACTGAAAATCCCCGTGTCGGCAGTTCGATTCTGTCCCTGGCCACCAATCCCTTCAACGGCTCGCATTCCAGCAAGAGATTCCCTTCCGAACCAGGTTCGATCCGAATCGCCGTCCCTCGTCGCGTCGAACGAGGGGCGTGAGAACATGCGAGTGACAGAGCACGGGGCATGCCTGACAACAGCGAACGCCTGACATTGAAGGAAGTCGTCGCCATGGGCGTGGGCGGCATGATCGGCGGCGGTATCTT
This sequence comes from Thiohalobacter sp., assembly GCA_027030825.1. Classification (GTDB taxonomy): domain Bacteria; phylum Pseudomonadota; class Gammaproteobacteria; order Thiohalobacterales; family Thiohalobacteraceae; genus J048. Next base: position 3,475 of record JALVEM010000066.1, on the reverse strand, counting down.
CTCGGTGCTGGGTCTGGCGATGAACGAGTCGGGCCATGCGGCGCCGGTGGCCTTTCTGGTCGGTGGCATGATCGCATTGATCACCGGCTACGCCTACGCCAGGCTTGGTCTGCACTACCAGTCCGACGGCGGGAGCTTCACCTATCTGGAACGGGCCTTCGGCCACGGCAATCTGGCCGGCATCGGCGGCTGGCTGCTGCTGGCGGGCTACATCGGCACCCTGGGATTGTACGCCTACACCTTCGGGGCCTATGGCGCGGCCATGCTGGGGCAGAACGAGTCGGCGAATCCGGCCATGCATCATCTGCTGGAATCGCTGATCCTGCTGGCATTTCTGGGCATCAATCTCTATGGAGTCAAGGCCAGCGGCCTGACCGAACTGATCATCGTCACCATCAAGGTGCTCATCCTGCTGCTGTTTGCGATCATCGGGCTGTTCCATGCCGATCTTGGCCACCTGCGGCCTTTCTTCGACAAGGGCGCGGGTGGGCTGTTCATGGCCGCCGCCCTGATCTTCGTGGCCTACGAGGGCTTCGAGCTCATCCCGAACGCGGTCAACGAGATGGAGGATCCCGAGAGGAATCTCCCCCGTGGCATCTTTTTCTCCATCCTCATCACCATCGCGGTCTATGTGCTGGTGGCCCTGGTCGCGGTGGTGAATCTCACGCCGGCGCAGGTGGCGGAATACGAGGAATATGCACTCGCCGTCGCCGCCCGGCCCTTCCTCGGACATGCCGGATTCGTGCTCATCGGTCTGGCGGCCCTGTTCTCGACGGCCTCGGCCATCAACGCCACCCTGTTCGGCACGGCGCGGCTCGGCAAGGTCATGGCGAAGGAGAAAGAACTGCCTCGCGCCTTCGCCTTCGTGCGCCGGGATCGAGACATTCCCTGGTTCAGCCTGATCGCGATCACGGGCGTGACCCTGGCCTTCGTGAATCTGGGCGATCTCACCATCATCGCTTCCTTCTCGAGTTCCACCTTTCTGCTGATCTTCCTTGCCATCAATCTCTCGGCATGGCGCCTGCGCCGTACCATCGGCATTCATGGGCTTTTTCCGCTGGGCGGCATGCTGTTCATCCTCGTCTCCTGGCTGACGCTGATCGCCTATCTCTGGGAGCACGACCGCATGAGCCTTTACTGGATGGCGGGTGCCTACGTCACGGTGATCGTTGCCGAACTGCTGTTCAGCCAGCGTCGGCTGCTGTTTCGGGAGCCTGTCGGACCTGCATGAACACGGCGAGCAGGACAGAGCAAGCGGGCGAGTCGTGATCTTTCGAAACCGAATTGCTTACGATTTCTATATCGACTAGCATATCGTAATACCGTAGAAAGGCAGGAGTCTCGTCATGGAGGCCGTGAAGATCTCGCCCAAGTATCAGGTCGTCATTCCCAAGCGTATCCGCGAGGCCCTGGGTCTGCGGCCGGGCCAGCGGTTGCAGATCATGGAGATCGGCAATCGTATCGAGCTCATCCCTGAACGGTCGATCGAGGAAATGGAAGGCTTCCTGGAAGGCATCGACACCGAGGTCCCCCGGGAGGATGACCGCCTGTGAATCACGTGGTGGATTCCTCTGCCTGGCTGGAATATTTCGCAGGCGGGCCCAATGCCGCACATTTCCGGGAACCGTTGCGCCAGCCCGACGAACTCATCGTTCCAACCATCACGCTCTATGAAGTGTTCAAGGTTGTGCAGCGTCAGCGTGGGGAAAATGCGGCCATCCAGGCGGTTGCCCTGATGCGGCAGGGGCGTGAGGTTCCCCTGGATGCAAGCCTTGCCATTCAGGCCGCGCAGACCAGCCTGGAACTCGGTCTCCCCATGGCCGACAGCATCATCCTCACCACTGCCCGGGTTCACCAGGCCCGGCTCTGGACCCAGGACGAAGATTTCGAGGGACTGGACGGCGTGTACTATTTCCCGAAAAAGGACTGAGGTCGAAACGAGTTCCGAGGCTGGTTGACAGCCTGTCGGCTTTTTTCGAAAAACGGTGTCCTGTTGACAGCTGCCGACAATCTACTACCTTTCGTATGGAAAGCCTGCCAAAGGGAGGGCAGGTATCCGTGGCTGCTCAGTCGCCGAGCGATTTTTCCTCGACGTTGTAATGACGCAGTCCTGATCGGGCGCATCGGGTGCCCGGCAAGGCGAGGGATTTCCGTTGCCGGACACGACTGCTGCGTCGTCATCAACAGTGCGAGGAGTTTCGGCGATGAACAAGAAAAAGTGCCGGGCCGGCATTCTCCTGTCTTTCCTGTCCCTGTTCGTGGCATCGGGCGCACGGGCCGTCAGCGTGGATTTCAACACGCTGGACATGAACTTCGATGCCGACGGCAATACCCTGTCGTTCGATGCGGGCGGGGTGCAGGCGAAGGTCCGCGGCTATCACGTGGAAGTGACCTCCGGCCATCCCGGCGGGAAGATCTACGGGCCCTTCTCGACGGCCACGGCCATCGACGCGCCCAGTTGGCTCTATCCCTATTTCGGCCGCATCACGAACAAGCTCGATGGCTCCCTGTCGGGTCTGATGCTGCTCTCCAGTCAGAATCTCGGGCAGACCGATATCGATCTGGGCAGCGCCGTGGGCTCACCCGGTTTCGACAACCGGTCCTTTCAGAGCAATGACATTCCCACCTTCCAGTTCGCCCTGTTCGAGTTCTCGGCGCCGGTCTCGGTTTCGGAGGTCGTCATGGGCAATGTCTCCAACAACCCGCATCCGTTCTGGGTGGCAGGCGGCAATGGCGCACCAGACCTCGGTGCGAATTTCCTTGCGGCCTTCAACGGCTACGAGTTCCGTAACGTGGCGCACCCCGACACGCAGTTTGCGCCGATCCAGGGCGTGCGCTATCTCGCCATCGGGGCACCGCCCTCGCGTTACGAGGGCATGAGCGATACGACCTTCGGTCCATTGACTGTCGTGGGTGACAGCCAGTTCTACATCGATGGCCTCGATTTCACGCCTGTTCCCCTGCCTGCCGCGGTCTGGCTCTTCGGCGCCGGTCTGCTGGGGCTCGGATTCGCGGGTCGCGCACGCCCCTGAAAGAGTGGCGGCCGTCTCCCGGCCGGACTATCCTGCCATCGACACTGGCGGAAGTTCGGAGGTGAGGCTTGCGCGTCGTTCACAGGGAGATCACGCTGGAGACCGGTGCGGACATCGATTTCCATGACCTGACACCCGCATTGCGGGACCTGATCCGCGAGGAGCGGATGCAGGATGGGCTGGCGCTGGTCAGCTGCGGGCATACGACCACGGCCCTGGTCGTGAACGAGAACGAGCCGCGCCTGCTGGAGGACCTGCGGCGTTTTCTGGTCCGCCTGGCACCGCCGGGTGTCGGCTACCTGCACGACGACATCCATCTGCGCGACTGCCCGCCCGACGAGCCGGAGAACGCCCATTCCCACCTGCTCGCCATGCTGCTCAACAGCAGCGAATCCATCGCGGTCTCCGGCGGCGAGCCGGTGCTCGGCACCTGGCAGTCGCTG
>JALVEM010000065.1 GCA_027030825.1 Thiohalobacter sp. | reverse complement strand
CGGGAAGCATAGCGGGACTCCCGCAGGTGCACGACGAAATCCGAGGGTTCGGGTTTCACGGCGCCCCGTTCCAGGGGCTGGCCCGCTTCCCGCCAGCCGGCCAGACCCTCTGCCAGATACCGCACCCTGGGCAGGCCGGCCAGTTCCAGCAGCCAGAATACGCGCCCGACGTCCAGGCCGGGATATTCGTCGTAGAGCACCAGGGTTCTGGAACCGTCGATGCCGGCTGCGCGAATGAGTGCCTGGAGCCTGTGGACGGGCGGCAGCAGATCGCCTCGCGCCCTGTCGCCCCAGGTGGCCTCGGCCGGCAGATTGACGGCGCCGGGAATGTGCCCCTCGATGAAGCGTTCGGGTGAGCGCACGTCCACGGGCAGCACCCGCGACCTGTCGCTGGCCGCCAGCCAGGCGACATCCACGTGCAGCGCGCCCGCCGCCACGCTGCCCCACGCAAGGGACAGCATCCAGACCAGGCAGATTCTGCAGATCATGGCCTTTTCCCCCGGATTCTGCAGCCACCAATGTCAGTTATCGACAGATAGCCGTCGAAATTGACTCCCGTGTGACTTCGGACGCAAGCGGGCAGGGTCGTCATTCCACAGACCAGGGGTACCGGCTCATCCGACGACGCAATGGACGCGCGGACTCACTCCCCTGCCCTGCATCGGACCGAATCCGCGGGTGAATGCTGCTGACGGATCAGTATAGCCGCCCGACCGGGCGGTAACGACGAGGCCGGAGAGAAAGAATGGAATTGGATGGTGGCTACGGGTGGATTCGAACCACCGACCCCATCATTATGAGTGATGTGCTCTAACCAGCTGAGCTACGTAGCCGTTACGACAGGATCCCCTGCAACCTTCCGCGCAGGGAAGCGGAATTTTAGGAGCTCGCCGGCGGTCTGTCCAGCCTCGGCCGATCGCTCCGGCCCCCGGATCAGACGTTGAACCGGAAATGCATGACGTCGCCGTCCTGCACGATGTAATCCTTGCCCTCCAGGCGCAGGCGGCCGGCTTCCCGTGCACCGGCCTCGCCACCGTATCGCATGAAATCCTCGTAGGCGACCACCTCGGCGCGAATGAAGCCCTTCTGGAAATCGGTGTGGATGACGCCTGCGGCCTCGGGGGCCGTGGCGCCGATGCGCACCGTCCAGGCCCGGACTTCCTTCTCTCCGGCGGTGAAGAAGGTCTGCAGGCCGAGCAGCCGGTAGGCGGCGCGGATGACCCGGTTCAGTCCCGGTTCCTCCTGGCCCAGTGACTCGAGGAAGGCCGCCCGTTCCTCGGGTTCGAGCGAGACCAGTTCGGCCTCGATGGCGGCACACACCGGCACCACCTCGGCCCCTTCCGCGGCAGCATGGGCACGCACGGCGTCGAGATGGGGATTGTCCTCGAAGCCGTCCTCGGCCACGTTGGCGACATACATGACGGGCTTGGCCGTGAGCAGGTGCAGGTCGCGCAGCGCATCCTGCGCCTCCTCGTCGAGGTCCAAGGCACGCACCGGGCGCCCCTCGTCCAGCCAGGCGCGCACCCGCTCCAGCAGCTCGAGCCTGGCGCGCGCTTCCTTGTCGCCGCTCTTTGCCTGCCTTGCAACGCGATCGAGCGCCTTCTCCACCGTCTCCAGATCGGCCAGCGCCAGCTCGGTATTGATCACCTCGATGTCGGAGACAGGATCGACGCGACCGGCGACGTGGACCACATTCTCGTCCTCGAAGCATCGGACCACGTGCGCGATGGCGTGGGTCTCGCGAATGTTGGCCAGGAACTGGTTGCCCAGCCCTTCCCCCTTCGATGCGCCCGCCACCAGGCCGGCGATGTCGACGAATTCCACCGTGGTAGGCACCACGCGCTGGGGCTCGACGATCTCCGCCAGCCGGTCCAGCCGCGGATCCGGCACCGGCACCACGCCCACATTGGGCTCGATGGTGCAGAACGGATAGTTCTCCGCCTGGATACAGGCCTCGGTGAGGGCATTGAACAGCGTGGACTTGCCGACATTGGGCAGGCCCACGATTCCGCAACGTATGCTCATTCGTCTTCCTGTCTGATCCCGCTACTAGCCCGCATCGCCGAGTCGGTCAAACCCGAGGCGGCCACGGCTTTTCCCGTCTTGCCGCCGCGTTGCGACCGCCCCGGTCACGGCCTCCGGCGGCTCGCCCTGCGGGTGCCCTGCGCTTCTCGGACCGCCGGCGCGCTCGGGAACTCGCCCGCGGCTCGGACAACCCTCGCTATTCCGCCGGCGGTACTGCGAGGCTCGGCTTCGCCGAGTCGGCCATACCCGGGGCGGCCGCAACTTCCCCTTGGGTCATTCCGGAAAGCGCGAAGCGCCTGCCCGGAATCCCGCCTCTTCTTCATTCCGGACGGCACGCAGCACCGATCCGGAATCCAGGAAAGGCATCGGCCACGGCGGCATGAATGAACCTCGTTTCTGGATTTCGGCTCGCGCTCCCCCGGCTCAAGGCCGGGGTCGCTTGGCCGGAATGACCACCCTGGCCTCATTAACAACAATACCGAGCAGTTCCGAAATGCAATCATCCCTTTCCGTGGATTCAGTGGATTCCGTGGCCGTCCTTCCGGCTCCGATCACCCACCATGCAACAGGTTCATCGCCGCCTCGAGCCGCCCTTCGACGACCAGCGGCATCACTTCCAGCGCCCGCCGGATGCCGTTTTCGATCGCCTCGCGCTCCTCGGGACGCGGCCGAGTGAGCACATGGTCGACAACGGCATCGCGATGCCCGGGATGCCCGATGCCGATACGCAGGCGCAGGAAATCCTTCGTCCCCAGATGGGCGATGATGTCGCGCAGACCATTGTGGCCACCGTGACCGCCTCCCCGCTTGAGGCGCACTATGCCCGGCGGCAGGTCGAGGTCGTCGTGTGCAACCAGCAGGGCCTCGACGGGCAGGTCGAGATAGCGCACGACGGCCGCCACCGACCGGCCGCTGCGATTCATGAAGGTCGAGGGCCGAAGCAGCCGCAGATTGCGCCCGTCCAGGCAGCATTGCCCGAAGGCGCCGTGAAAGCGCGATTCCTCGCGCAGCACGGCGCCGCAGGTCTCGGCGAGCCCGTCCAGAAACCAGAACCCGGCATTGTGCCGGGTCTTTTCGTAACGGGGCCCGGGATTGCCCAGGCCCGCGACCAGTGCCACACCGGGCAAGATGCGTCCCTGTATCCTATTCGGCCTCGGAAGAGGTCTCGCCGCCCTCGGCTTCCTCTTCTTCTTCCGCAGCCGCCTTCTTGGCCAGGATGGTCACCACGGCGACATCGTGATCCGGCCCCTTGAGCAGCTCGGCGATCTGCACGCCTTCGGGAACCGGAATGTCCGAGAGATGCAGCGACTGGTTCGGCCCCAGATCCGAGATGTCCACCTCGATGTATTCGGGCAGATCCTTCGCCAGGCAGACGACCTCGACCTCGGTCATCTCGTGCATGACCAGCCCGCCGAACTGCTTCACGCCGGGCGCCTTGTCCTCGCCCACGATGTGCAGCGGTACGCGCTGGTGGATCCGGTCGTCGTCCCGGACCCGCTGGAAATCCAGATGGAACACGATCGGCTTGAAGGGATGGCGCTGCAGATCCTTCAGAATCACCTGATGGGTCTCGCCATCGACCGTGATCTTGAGCAGGTGTGAATAGAAGGCCTCGTTGTCCAGCTCGTGCAGGACACGGTGCATGTCCAGCATGATGGGCATGGGCTCCTGTTCGCCGCCATACAGGATGGCGGGCACCTTGCCGGACCGACGCAGGCGGCGGCTCGCACCTTTCCCCGTGTCGGTACGCCGTTCGGCAGGCAGTTCGAATGAAAACGCAACCATGTTGTCCTCCGCGTGCTTGCGGTCAGTCTTCCTCCCCCGCGACCAGAGGAGGGCCCTGATGACGGCCGCCGCAGGCGACCGCCGTCAATCCATGAACAGCGAGCTGACGGACTCCTCGTCGTGAATGCGCCGCATGGTCTCCGCGAGCATTTCGGCGATGGAGAGCTGCCGGATGCGGTCGCACTTCACCGCGTCGGGCTTGAGCGGGATGGTGTCGGTCACCACCAGCTCGTCGAGCTCGGAGTTCTCGATGTTCTTGATCGCCGGCCCCGAGAGTACCGGGTGGGTGCAGTAGGCCACCACCCGAGCCGCCCCGTGCTCCTTGAGCGCGGATGCCGCCTTGCACAGGGTGCCGGCGGTGTCGACCAGATCGTCGATCAGGATGCAGTCGCGACCCTCGACATCGCCGATGATGTGCATCACCTGGGCCACGTTGGCCTTGGGCCGACGCTTGTCGATGATCGCCAGATCGGCGTCGTCGAGCCGCTTGGCCAGAGCCCGGGCCCGCACCACGCCGCCGACGTCGGGCGAGACGACGATCAGGTTCCTGTACTTCTGGCGCCAGATGTCGCCCAGCAGGATCGGCGAGGCATAGACGTTGTCGACCGGGATGTCGAAGAATCCCTGGATCTGGTCGGCATGCAGATCCACGGTGAGCACCCGGTCGGCGCCGACCTTGACGATCATGTCCGCCACCACCCTGGCGGTGATCGGCACCCGGGCCGAGCGCGGCCGGCGATCCTGCCGCGCGTAGCCGAAATACGGCATCACGGTGGTGATCCTGCCGGCCGAGGCACGCCGCAGCGCATCGACCATGACCAGCAGTTCCATCAGGTTGTCGTTGGTCGGCTCGCAGGTGGGCTGCACGATGAAGACGTCCTTGCCGCGGACGTTTTCCATGATCTCCACCATGATCTCGCCGTCGCTGAAACGACCGACGACGGCCTTGCCGAGCGGCAGACGGAGATGATCGACGATGCTGCGCGCCAGCTGCGGGTTGGCGTTCCCCGCAAACACCATCATGCGACCGTCCTGTACTGGCATGGTGTGTGTCCT
>JALVEM010000064.1 GCA_027030825.1 Thiohalobacter sp. | reverse complement strand
GACAACGTGGTGGACTGGGTGCTCGAGGAAGTGCCGAAGCTGGGCGCGGGCTGGTGCCCGCCCGGGATCCTCGGCATCGGCATCGGCGGGACCGCGGAATACGCCATGCTGCTGGCCAAGCGGGCCCTGCTCGCGCCGATCGACATCCACGCCCTGCGCGAGCGCGGGCCGCGCAATCGTGCCGAGGAACTGCGTCTGGAGCTGCACGAGAAGGTCAACCGGCTCGGCATCGGCGCCCAGGGGCTGGGCGGCCTGACCACCGTGCTGGACGTCAAGGTGCTGGACTATCCCACGCACGCTGCCTCCAAGCCCGTGGCGCTCATACCCAACTGCGCCGCCACCCGGCACATCCATTTCACGCTCGACGGCAGCGGGCCGGCCGAGCTGGAACCGCCCTCGCCCGATGTGTGGCCGGACATCACCTGGACACCCGACCCGCAGGCGATCCACGTCGATCTCGATTCCATCACCCGCGACGAGGTGAGACAGTGGCGACCGGGCGACCGTCTGCTGCTCAGCGGCCGCCTCCTCACGGCCCGCGATGCCGCCCACAAGCGGCTGCTCGAGCTGCTCGATCGCGGCGAGCCCCTCCCGGAGGGCCTGGACCTGACCAACCGCTTCCTGTACTACGTCGGCCCGGTGGACCCGGTGCATGGCGAGGTGGTGGGCCCGGCCGGACCCACCACGGCCACCCGCATGGACAAGTTCACCGGGCCGCTGCTGGAGAAGACCGGCCTGCTCGGCATGATCGGCAAGGCCGAGCGCGGCCCGGAGGCCATCGAGGCCATCCGCCGCCACGGCGCCGTCTATCTGATCGCCACCGGTGGCGCGGCCTACCTCATCTCCAAGGCCATTCGCAAGGCGCGCGTGGTGGCCTTCCCGGAACTCGGCATGGAGGCCATCCACGAGTTCGAGGTGGAAAACATGCCGGTCACGGTCGCCGTCGACACCCGGGGGCACTCCATCCACCAGGAAGGACCGGCCGAATGGCGAGTTCGGATCGAGGACATCCTGCGTTCGGGGACCGGGCGGAGCTGAGGCATGCTGCATCTCGAGGTCCCTCCCCAGTCCAATCCGCCGGGCGTGGACACCCGGCCGGGCCCGCTGGTGGAATGGATCGAGCGCCTGCCCTACGCCGACACCCTGCCCACTGCCCAGCTGGTGCTCGCCCGGCTGCGGGACATCAATGCCCAGAGGCTCGCACCCCGCGAACGCCATGTGCTCATGAACGCCTTCCAGCAGGCCTACAACCGGCTCCACGAACCCCTGCGGACCGCCCACGTGCACCGGGACGCGGGCCACCTGGAAAGCCGCGAGCTGCGCCTGCTGGAGCAGCTCACGGAACAGATGCTCCACGGCTACAAGTACATCATCCTGCAGGCACAGGACGAGAAGTCCTTGTGGCGCCGTCCCCGGCATCTGCACGGCGCCGTCAACCACGCCCTGCACCTGATCGTGCTGCTGCTGGCCAGCCGCTATGCCGACTACATCCCCACCGAACAGCGGCTGTGGAAGGAGGCTGCCGAGCTGCTCGACTTCTCGGAACTGAAGCGAATCCCGGAAGAGGAAGCCCGGGGCTTTCCCTTCACCGAGCGCCTGGGTGCCGACCGGGCCTTCCGCCAGCTTGCGGTCCTGCGCCTCTCGGATCCCTTCCGCCTGCCGCCGGAACGGGTCTGGGATACGCTGGCATTCATCAGCGAGCACATCGACCAGGTCCGGCTCGAACCCGGCGACCGGCCACACGATCAAACGATACCGGGCTGCTTCCCGCTCTGCCGGGATTGCGAACCCAACGAAAAGCTGAAAATCATGGAGGCGCCCGACGGCAATCCGCCCTGGCGCCAGATCGATCTCGAAAACCTGATCATCACCGCTCAGAGCCTGCTGGCCAGACTGGATGCCGGCTCGCTTCCCGAACTGCCGGGGGATCGCACGGTTCGCGAACAGAAACAGTGGCTCTCGCACCTGATCGGGCAATGGATGTCCGCACCGCAGCGGCGCCACGAACGGCGGGCCTATCGGGAGATCACCCGGATCCGTTGCGGCCTCAGCGAGGTCTGGCGGCTGCACAACCGCGACAGGCCTTTCGATCCCGCACAATGGCAGCCGGAGGACGACTGGATGGAAACCGAGCCCGTGGCTTCCGAGCGTCCTCCCCGGGAATACACCTGCACCATCGACAATCGCAGCGCCGGCGGACTGGGCCTTCGTTACCCGCGCAATCGGCTCCTCCTGCAGGTGGGTGATCTGGTGGCCGTCGCCGTGCCGGATCCCGACCATGGCCGGATCTGGTACACGGCGATCGTGCGCTGGGTGATGAACGAGGGCGGCGAGGCGGCTGCCGGACTCCAGTACGTGGCGCGCGAGGCTCGCGCGGTGGCCGCTCGCCCGGTCCGCCGGGAAGGCGAGGAGCACCCCTGCATGCCGGTGCTGGTCGGTCAGGCAGGTTCCGACGGATCGAAGCGCCTGCTGATCTCGCCGCGCGGCCTGTACGCGGAAGGCCGGCCGCTGGAACTGTACCGGCAGGACGGCACGGAACGACTCCGGTGCGAGCGCCTGATCGAGGTGGCCAACGGCGTCGAGCGCATACTGGCCGTTCCCGAGGAATGAATCTCAGAGCATGCGCCGCAGCACATCCACTCCCGGTCCGAGCTCGTATCGGTGCTTGAGTGCGCCGGCGATGTGGAGCAGCACCAGGAACAGCAGGCTCCAGACCAGCAGCTCGTGCACCTCCTCGAAGACCTCGTGCAGGTCGTGGTTCTCGGACACGAGCGCGGGAATGGTGAACAGGCCATAGAAGGTCACGTCATGCCCGTCGAAGGCGAGATTCAGATAACCGGATACGGGGATCGCGAGCAGCAGCACGTACATGAGGATGCGCACGAAGCGCGCGAGCAGGATCTCCCAGGCCTGCAGCGTCTCGGGCAGCGGGGGCGGTGGCGTGATGATCAGCCAGAGCAGCCGCAGGACGGTGAGGCCGAAGACGAGCAGACCGGTCGACTGATGCAGAAAGAGCAGCTGCTCACCCAGTGCGCTGGATTCATCCAGCAGTTCCTCCATCCACAGGCCCACACCCAGCATCACGAAGAAAAGCAGCGCGGTGATCCAGTGGATCGCCCGTGAAACCACGCCGTAACGATCCGGTCCATTCAACAGCATGGTTCCTCCTCCCTTCTTTCCCTTGTGGCCCGATCAAAGTATATGCCCTGCGGACGAAAACAAAAGGCCCCGTTCGGGGCCCCTTGTGTACATGTTCGAGTGCGAGACAGGCTCAGCGCAACCGCAGATTGCCCCCCAGATACTCGCGATCGGATTCCTCGACCACGCCGAGCGACCAGGCGCCACGGGTCTTGGCGTGTCGTATGGCAGCTTCCACCTCTTCCTGCGACGGGTTGCGGATGATGCTGAATTCCTGACCGGGATAGATCAGGTCGGCATCGCGGATCTTGTCGGCATTGTTCTTGTAGATGAGCGGCCACTCGTAGGGATTGTTGTAGATCTCGGGCTTGCCCGAGATCTTCCAGAGGCTGTCGCCACGCACGACCGTGTACCGAATGTTGGCGGACTCGAGTTCGGCCGCCAGTGCGCTGAGCAGATCGTAGGCCTTCCTGCCCTCATGGGTGCGGTAGATGGCGTTCATGGCCTCGTCGAGGCGCGCGCGCTGGTCTGCCGTGAGTCCGGAGGCGCCCTGAACCTTCTTCAGCAGTGCCTTGGCATGCTCGAGATAGTACTGGTTGACGGCCAGCTCGGCCTGTTCGCGCGCCTTGTTGGCCAGCTTGATGGCCTTGGCCTCGTCACCCGCCTTGGCTGCCTTCTCTGCCTGCTTCAGGAATTTCTCCGTATCGCGCCAGATCCAGTCCAGCGCCTTGGCTTCCTTGATGGCGGCACGCGCGCTGTCGAGTGCCTGGGTCACGGCGGCACTCGGGCCCGAGGGTTCCGCGGGCGCTGCCGCCTGCTCCTGTTTCGGCTGGCTGGCACAGCCCCCCAGAAGTGCGACGGCCAGTACGGTGACGACGGGCAATGCTTTGGAAGGCAGGAATCGCTTCATGACGTGGTCTCCAATGATGATCAAAGGACGTTCAACTGTCGGGTTCAAAACAGCCGGAGCAGGATCGGGGTGAAGCTACCACCGGCCTTGTGGACTGTCAATTTGGTTTCCGCATGCCCATGACTTCCCCCGCATCATGGTCACATGCCGTTGTGGAGGCCGCTCCGCGAGACGACGCGGCCTCCCTGCACGGAAGGACGCCGACCGGCGCCCGTTTTATTCCGTTTTCCGTTCTTCCTTTCCGGAGGCCAGGCTGGCTTCGCGCGCGGCGATCGCCTTCTCGCGCGCCCGGGCCGCGAGCTCTCCGGCACGCCGGTAGTCGCGTGCGGCCAGCGCACGCTCGGCCGCTTCCACCAGATCGCGCGCCTCCTGAAGGAGCTCGGGCGCCCGTCGGGCGGCGCCGGCCTCCATGGCCGACTGGATGGCCTGGCGGGCGTCGCTCATCTGTTGAACGGGTGCCGTGACGCAGGCAGTGAGCAGGAAGGCGGCGAACAGGGGGAGCAGGATACGGTGAATGGCGCGCTTGCGGCAGGACACTGCATCGGGCGGCATTGCCGACGACCTCCGAAAACCGATCCTGCCACCGTACACGCCGCTCCGGACAGCGTCAAGGCAGCCCGGGTCCGGTTATAATCGGGCATTTTCCGGAGCAGGAGAATCCCGCATGGGCGAGACGATCACCATCTATCACAATCCGCGCTGCAGCAAGTCCCGCGAAACCCTGAAGCTCCTGGAGGCGCGGGGCATCGAACCCGAGGTGGTGGAGTACCTCAAGACCCCGCCCGACGAAAAGACCCTGCGGGCGCTGCTGAAGAAACTCGGCATCGGTCCGCGCGAACTGCTCAGGAAACGCGAGAAGGAATACAAGGCGCTGGGACTCGACAATCCCGACCTGGACGACGCCGCGCTGATCCGGGCCATGGTCGAGCATCCCCGCCTGATCGAGCGTCCGATCGTGGTCCGGGGCCGCCGGGCCGTGATCGGGCGCCCGCCCGAGAAGGTGCTGGAGCTGCTGCAGTGAGCGAGATCCTGGTTCTCTACTATTCAAGGCACGGCGCGACCGCCGAACTGGCCCGACAGGTGGCCCGGGGCGTGGAATCGGTGCCCGGCATGGGTGCCCGCATCCGTACCGTGCCGGAGGTCTCTCCGGTGTGCGAAGCGGTGGAAGACGAAATCCCGGCCGAGGGCCCGCCCTATGCCTCCCTCGAGGATCTGAAGACCTGCGCCGGGCTGGCGCTGGGCAGTCCGACCCGGTTCGGCAACATGGCCGCGCCGCTCAAGCACTTCATCGACAGCACCAGCCCGCTCTGGCTGGAAGGGGTGCTGATCGGCAAGCCGGCCGGGGTGTTCACCTCCACCTCCAGCCTGCATGGCGGTCAGGAGACCACCCTGATCGGGATGATGCTGCCGCTGCTCCATCACGGCATGCTGATCGTGGGGGTTCCCTATTCGGAGACGGCGCTGCTGACCACCCGCACCGGCGGCACGCCCTATGGACCGAGCCATTTCGCGGGACCGGACAACGACCTCCCCGTGAGCGAGGACGAGGCCGCCGTCTGCCGCGCCCTGGGCCGGCGCCTGGCCGACACCGCAAGGCGGCTGGAGACTTGAAGGCCGCACGAAGCTGGCACCGGTTGCTGATGGTCGGCCATCTCGGGCTGCTGGTTTGGCTGATGGCCGGTGTGCTCTGGCTGAACCCACCCCAGGCGCCCCGCTCGATCGTCCTGCTGATCCTGGTCGGTCCCCTGCTGCTGCCCCTGCGCGGCATCCTGCACGGGCGCCCCTACACGGTGGCCTGGAGCCTGTTCATGGCGCTGGCCTACTTCGCCCATGGTGTCGTGGAAACCTGGGCGGGCGACCCGACCCGCTGGTTTCCCGCCATCGAGACGGCACTGGCCCTGCTCTGGTTCACGGCCGGGATCGGGTACGTGCGAACGGGGCGCAGCCGTACAGGGGAATGATGCGGGCCCCGGATGATCGCCGCGATCGGACCGCGAACGCTCCGATCAATCCCGATTCCGACCGACCGCCAGCACCTCGCGCACGAAAGGAATGGTCAGGCGCCGCTGGGCGGCGAGCGCGGCCCGGTCGAGGCGGTCGAGCAGGGCCAGGAGGCTGGCCAGGTCCCGCCGTTCACGACGCAGGAGATACTCGATCACCTCCTGCGGCAAGCCCAGCCCGCGCACCCTGGCATGGCGGCGAAGCGCCTCCACGAGGGTCTCTCCACCCGGCGGCTGCAGGGCGTAGACCGGCCCCCAGCCGAGGCGCGTGGCAAGGTCGGGCAATCCGAAGCCGGCCTCGGCGGGCGGGCGGTCCAGTGCCACCAGCAGGCCATGTCCCTGCTCCCGCAACCGGTTGAACAGATCGAAGAGCGACCGTTCCCAGCCGGAATCGCCGGCCCGTCGGTCGGCCCGATCGAGCGCCAGCAGCTGCAGTGCCTCCAGTCCCTCGAGCAGCGAGCTCTCGAGCGGCGAGGCCAGGTCGAGATACATGGCCGACCGGCCCGCCTGATGCGCGCAGCGCACCGCGGCCTGGAGGAGGTGGGTGCGTCCGCTGCCCGCGACCCCGTGCAGGCAGACGACCCCGGTCTCCTCGCCCTCCGCGAGGGCCCGCACCAACGCCACCGCCTCCGCGTTGCGGCCGGCCACGAAGGTGTCGAAGTCGGCCGCCGCCGGCAGCTGCACCGGCAGCGGCATCTGCGACGTGGTCACGGCGCCGACCCCGTGTCGGCATAGGCCGGGCTGGCGAGATACCGGGCCCGCAGGTGACGCAGCACCACCATGATCACCGCGGCCACGGGCAAGGCGAGGAGCACGCCCACGAAACCGAACAGCTGGCCGCCCGCCAGCACCGCGAAGATCACCGCCACCGGATGCAGGCCGATCCGGTCCCCGACCAGCACCGGTGTCAGCACGAAGGACTCCAGCACCTGGCCGACACCGAATACGGCCAGCACCTGCAGCAGGTGTGTCCAGTCGTGGAACTGGACCAGCGAGGCGCCGCCGGCGGCCAGGATGCCGAGAATGAAGCCGAGATAGGGCACGAAACTCACCAGGCCCGCCAGCATGCCGAAGAAGAGCGCCAGCTCCAGGCCGGTCAGCCACAGCCCGATCGAATAGACCGTGCCGAGCGCCAGCATGACCAGCAGCTGGCCGCGCAGAAAGGCGCTGAGCACCTCGTCGGCCTCGGCCGCCAGCCGGCTGATCACCGGCTCGTGGCGGCGCGGCAACAGATCGCGGATGCGCGCCACCAGGATGTCCCAGTCGCGCAGCAGATAGAAGGTCACCAGCGGCACCAGCACCGCATTGGCCAGGGCATTGGCCAGCAGCAGACCCGAGGAAGTGATGGTCTGCAGCAGCGTGGCCGCGTAGCTGCCGACCTGCTGCCAGTGGCTCACGAGGGTCTGGCGCAGGCGGGAGACGTCGAGCAGCCGTTCCTGGTCGCTCCCCAGCCACTGCGAGAGCAGGGGCAGGAGCCGCTGCTGCAGCCAGTCCAGATAGGCCGGCAACCGGGTGACGAAGCGGGTGAGCTGATCGTAGAGCAGCGGAAACAGAAACAGCAGCGCCAGCCCGAAGACGAGAAAGATGGCGAGAAAGACCACGACGACCGCCAGCGTGCGTGGCATGAAGCGCTCCAGACGGTCGGTGACCGGATCGCCCAGATAGGCCAGCAGGGCGGAGACGAGGAAGGGTGTGAGCACCGGCCCCAGCGCCTGCACCAGCCAGCCGGCGAGCAGCAGCAGCGCCAGCACATAGAATTGCCTGAAGATGTCGAGCCTGTCCGGCATGGCGGGCTGTCCCTCCTCGCACTCCGCCCGCTATCATACCCGACTACCAGCAGCCTGTCGGACTTGGGCGATCGTAGCGAGCATGGTGGGAGAGCGAGAACGAATCTTCACGATTTCGAGGCGCATAGCGGGCACTACGCAACGAGAAAGCGGGAAGATTCGGGCCGCTCTCCCATCAGCGCAGTAGATTGGACCCAAGTCCGACAGGCTGCTACCGTGGAGGACTCATGGGACGCCGCTACGAGAATCTGACCGAAGCCCACCGCGAATTCATCGCCCGCCAGAGGCTGTTCTTCGTGGCCACCGCCGCGGCCGGAGGCACCATCAACCTGTCACCCAAGGGCCTGGACAGCCTGCGGGTGCTCGACGAGCGGCACCTCGTCTGGCTCAACCTCACCGGCAGCGGCAACGAGACCGCCGCCCACCTCGAGTCCGATCCCCGCATCACGCTCATGTTCTGCGCCTTCAGCGGCAAGCCGATGATCCTGCGCATCTACGGCCGGGGCCGCGCCCACCATCCCGGCGAGCCCGGCTGGGCGCGATACCGCGACCTGTTTCCGGACCTGCCCGGTGCGCGCCAGCTGATCGAGGTGACGATCGAGCAGGTGCAGACCTCCTGCGGCATGGGGGTGCCCCTCTATCACTACATCGGCGACCGCCGCGATCTGCTCGACTGGGCGACCCGCAAGGGCGAGAACGGCATCCGCGCCTACTGGAAGAAACACAACACGCAGAGCCTGGACGGCCGGCCGGTCGCCTTTCCGGACGGCCTGCTGCCGGAGGACGAATGAGCCGCCGCAGCGTCCTGATCACGGGCTGCTCCAGCGGCATCGGCCATCACTGTGCCCACGCGCTGGCTGCGCGCGGCTGGCAGGTCATCGCCTCGGCGCGGCGCGAGTACGACGTGGCCCGGCTGCGGGAGGAAGGCCTGCAGGCAGTGCGGATCGACCTCGACGACGACCGCAGCATCCGCGAGGGCGTCGAGGCGGCACTGGCGCTGACCGGCGGCAGACTGTACGGGCTGTTCAACAATGCCGGCTACGGCCAGCCCGGCGCGGTCGAGGACCTCTCGCGTGATGCCATGCGCGCCCAGTTCGAGACCAACGTCTTCGGCACCCTGGAAGTGACACGCCGGGTGCTGCCCGCCATGCGGGCCGCCGGCGAGGGCCGCATCCTGGTCAACGGCTCGGTGCTCGGCCTGATCGCCCTGCCCATGCGCGGTGCCTACAACGCCAGCAAGTTCGCTCTCGAAGGGCTGTTCGACACCCTGCGGCTGGAGCTGCACGGCAGCGGCATCCATGTCGCGCTCATCGAGCCCGGCCCGATCGAGAGCCGCTTCCGGGAGAACGCCCGCCGCAGGTTCCACCGTTGGATCGACGCGGAGAAGAGCCCGTGGCGGGATGTCTATGCCGCCATGGAACGGCGGCTGGCGAAACCCGGCCCGGCCGCGCCCTTCACGCTCGGGCCCGAGGCGGTGGCCCGCAAGGTGATCCATGCCCTGGAGTCGCCGCGGCCGAGGGCGCGCTACCCGGTCACCTTCCCGGCCCATCTCTTCGCAACGCTGCGCCGCCTGCTGCCCACCGCGCTGCTCGATCGGGTGCTGTTGGCCGTCTCGCGCGGGGAACACTCCTGAAAAACTGCTTGAAAAACGTCGCGAGAAGCCCGGCTGCAAGGCGCACGCAGCGCAGCGACCGAGACATATCAGGTAGATAGGCGAGGGAGCGAGCAGCGCGCAACACCGCAGGCGGGCTTCGCAGCAGTTTTTCACCGGAATCGGCCGGAGCGGATCCGGGGCAACCCCCGCGGCTCGCGCCGCGCCACCCAGGCCCAGGCGCTCACCGGCCCCAGCCGGGTCTCGACCTGCACCTGCCGGCGTGCGAACTCGCCGCCCTTCTGGCCCGGTCCGCAGCCCTCGTAGCGATCGAGCTCGGCCAGCAGCCGCGGATCCTCGGGGATCTCCCAGAGCTCTCCCGTCACCCGGGTTTCGGCGTCCGGATCATGGACGGCCAACGGATACCATCCCGCTCGATAGAGCCGCCCCGGCATCCGGGCCGGGCCGAGGCAACGGCCCCGCCGCCGCAGGCGGCGGGCCATGGGGTGGTGGCTGTCGAAGGCCAGCGTGCCGTAGACGAACAGGCGCATGGTTCACATCCCCAGGGTGATGTCGACCAGCGGCACCCGGAGTTCTCTCGGGGTGAGGCCGCTGTGCACGCCCGCGAAATGAAACCGCTCCTCGCCGGGCAGGCGGTCGCGCAGCACATGATCGCCCTTCATGATCAGGGCGTAGTCGCCCACCCGTCTCGAGAGTTCCGGATGCGGCTCGCCCGGGCCGAACCAGCCCGCCCGGATCAGGTCCTCCGAGACATGCAGCTCGCAGACCTCGTCCAGCTGTTCTGTCACGTAACGCTCGAAGATGCCCACCCGGCCCGGCCGTACATGGCACCAGGCTGCCCGCGGCTCGCCGCACAGGGGCAGCGCCAGACACTCGGCGAGTTCCGGGTGCTCGTGCAGCCAGACATGGGCCTCCGGGCGGGTATCGATGAACCCGTGATCGGCCGTGACCAGCACCCGGGTGCCCGTGCCCCGCAGGGTGTCCACCCATTCCTCCAGATGGCGATCGAATTCCCGGATCAGGCGATCGCACTCGTCCGAGGCATGCCCTGCCCGATGCGCCAGGGCGTCGTAGCCGGACCAGTAGGCATGGATGTACTGCCGCCGCGCCCCGGTCCGCACTGCCTCGGCCAGCTGGACGAACAGGCCTTCGAGATCCCGATAGCCGAGGCGTTCCGCCCCTTCCATGCTCACGCGACTCCAGGCCGAGTCCCGGATCCATTCCTCGGTGATCACCCGGACCGGGATCCGGCTGCGGGGATAGAGCGGTGGCGCGCCAAGCACGGCCACGGGAGAGAGCCCCTGCGCCGCCAGGTCGATGCGCGCGGCCCGTGACTGGAACGGGAGGATGGTCGTCACCATGCCGAACTCGCGCAGCCACATGAACCAGCCGGTGATCGCATGGCGCACGGGCGCCGCCCCCGTCGCCAGGGAGGTGACGGCCGAGGCCGTGGTGGTCGGAAAGACCGAGGTGAGCGGCTGGCGCAGGTGCCGTACCAGGAAGGATTCGGGATGCCGCTCGCGCAGATAGTCGTGACCCAGCCCGTCGACCACCAGAAGCACGAGCGTCCGGCAGCCGCGCAGATCGTCGAGGCCCTCGAGCGGCGGCGCGTCCGTCTCGCACCCCAGGCAGGCAGCGATCGAGGCCACGAGATTGACGAGGCTTCCGCCTTCATAGTCGGGCAGATGTCGCCCGGAGTCACGATTCGTCATGCAGGCCTCGCCGTGCGTCGATGGAAAAAACTGAATTTTCTGCTAGTGATTGCCGATAGTGAAGTCTGCGGGAGGAATGGAAACGAGGGGGACCATGTACCGACGGCTCGTCTTTCTGCTGCTTGGTGTCATGATGCTGCTGCCGGCGGCACGCGATCACGCCGCCCCGGTCCAGGCCAGCCTGCCCGACGGCACCCTGCTCAATGCCGACTACCAGCGCGGGGAAGCCGACCAACCCGCCGTGCTGATCCTGCACGGCTTCCTGCAGACGCAGGATTTCCCGACCGTGCGCCGTCTGGCGGACGCCCTGCACGAGGACATGGGCTATTCGGTCCTGACCCCGACGCTCAGCCTCGGCATCAGCGATCGGCGCCAGAGCCTGGCCTGCGAGGCCATACAGCAGCATTCCATGGAATCCGCCGCCGCGGAGATCGGCTTCTGGATCCGCTGGCTGATCGAACGGGGACATCGACATCTGGCGCTGGTTGGCCACAGCATGGGCAGCCTGATGGTGCTCGCCGCCCTGCCCGATGCGCCGCCCGAGGTGGAGCGCGCGGTCCTGATCAGCCTGACCTACATCGGCCAGCATCTCGACGTCTTCGAGCGCGGTCAACACCAGAACGACCTCCGGAAAGCCAGGAAACTGCTGACCGAATCACCCGACCGGCTCGAGGCCTACCACATCGCCTACTGCAAGGCCTATACGGCCACCCCGGCCCATGTGCTGAGCTATTATGCCTGGGATCAGGACCACACGCTGGAAGCGATCCGCCGGGCGAAGGTGCCGGTGACGATCATCCTGGGCAGCAGGGACAGACGCATCGATCCCGACTGGCATCGGCGCATCGCCGGCTCCGGCGGCCATCTGATCGTCATCGAGGGCGCCAACCATTTCTTCGACGATGCTCACGAGTTCGATCTGCTCGACGCCGTCGACCGGGCGATTGCCGGAGACTCCGAATTGCCATGAACCTGGGTTCACGGCCATTTTCACTCAGCCTCTATCTCGGTGCCTTCGCCACCCTCTCCATGGCGCTGCTCCTGTTGCTCGCCTGGCTGGTGACCCAGCGAATCGACGCTGTCGACCGGGATCTGCGCGCCGCCGTGCACGCCAGCGCAAGAACCGAGCTCGAGCAGGTACTGGACGATCTGTTCTCCGGAATACGCGAAGCCGCACGCGACATCGCGCAGTGGGACGAGATCCGTCAGCAGCTCAGGCAGCCTGCCTACTATGCCTACTGGCGCGCGCATCGGCTGCACAAGCCGGGCACCCTGCCCGAGTCGGTTTCGGCCAGCGAAATCTACGATGCCGAGGGGAAACTGCTCGGGCACTTTGCCGATACCCTGCTGCCCGGGCAATTGCCCGCCGTCCCGGAAGCGCGCGTGATTCAACACCCCGATGGCCGGCCGGTCCTTCAGCTGTTCCAGCCCATAAGGGACAGCCGGGGCAGGCGGCTCGGCTGGATCGGGCTCCAGTTCGAACTGCTGCCCGCCCTGCAGCGCGCCATCTATACCTACCTGGACCCCAGGAGCCTGCAGGTGGGTCCGATTCCCGCCGAGGGTATCCCCCCGGATCGTCTCGTCGAACACATCCGGTTCGATACCCGCCCCAGCGACATCCGTCAGGCCATGCTCGGAATTCTGAACGACTCTCTTCTGCAGATCGCCGTGGTGGTCATCCTGATCGGCACCGGCCTGTATCTGCTCTACAACCTGCTCATCAGCCGTCCACTGCAGCGCATGGAGCGCACGGTCCGCAGGCTGGAAAACGACGGCTTCATGGAGCTCCAGCAGATGCGGTTTCCGGTACTCGAACTGGAGACCGTGCGCAATGCCCTGATCGACTACCACCGGAATCTCGAGCAGGCACACTGCGAACTCGACGAGAGAAACCGCGAACTCTGGCGCCTCGCGCACCGGGATCCCCTGACCGGCGTATTCAATCGGCGTGCGCTCGACGAGGACTGGCGGCGTATGACCGATGCAGAGAGCAGGTATCCCGGGGCGGTCGCCTTCCTGCTGCTCGACTGCGACCATTTCAAGGCCATCAACGACACGTACGGACACGAGACGGGAGACGAGGTGCTGCGCCGCATCGCACTCGGCGTCCAGCATGCGCTTCGCAGCAGCGACCGACTGTACCGTCTGGGAGGGGACGAATTCGCCGCCGTGCTCGTCGAGTGCAATCGCGAATGCGCGCATGAAGTCGCGCAACGCTGCATCAAGGCCGTCGATGCCGAGGATTTCGGCGAACTCGGCCTGCGCGAGCCCGTACACCTGAGCATCGGTATCGCCGTTGCCGGTCCAGGACCCCTGCCACCGGTCGATACGCTCAAGCGCATGGCCGACATGGCCATGTACCATGCCAAGCGCCCCAACCGTCACCGCATCCAGTTCTACGACGACGAGATGGATCGCGACGGCGGCATGCTGTATTCCAGTCGTATCGTTCATGCCGTCGAGCATTGCCTGCGCAACCGCTGCGGCATCGAGATGCATTACCAGCCCGTCGTCGACCTCGAGGCCGGTGACATCGGCTACCGGGAAGCACTGGCCCGGATACGGATCGGCGAGGAACTCCTGATGCCGGGGCAATTCATGCCCGTCATCGAGGCGCATCGGCTCGAGAGCGACTTCGATCTCGCCGTCATCGAGGCCATCCGTCGCGATGCGGAACAGGGAAGACTGCCTCCCGATGCCGGGATTTCCGTGAACGTCTCCGGCATGGGGATCACGCGCAAGGACGTGATGGAGGCGCTGGGCAGCCTGGCCGGCACCGTCGTCGGTCGTCCACTGGTGCTCGAGATCACGGAAACGACCTACATCGACCGGATCGATCTCGCCAACCGACAGATCCGGATGGCCCGCGGCCTCGGCTACCGGATTGCGCTCGACGACTTCGGCAGCGGCTACTCGTCGCTCCGCTATCTGGCCACCATGCCCTTCGACATCGTCAAGTTCGACATCAGCATGACCCGCCAGCTCAACGGGCGTGAATCCCAGCGGATGATCACCGAACGCATGGTGAAGATGCTGACGGACGCAGGCTATTACACCGTGGCAGAGGGCATCGAGGACGCCGACACGCTGAAGCGGGTCAGGGATGCGGGATTCGCAGCCGCCCAGGGATTCCATCTCGGGCGACCTCGGCCGCTACCGCACTCCGACCAGGGCCGCTCATCCACATCCATCGAGAACACGGCGTCCTCTCCCGATGGCGACGAATCAGGGGCTGCTCACGAAAAAAGGCCCCGGAAAGCCGGGGCCTGAATCGAACGAGGTGGTATGAACACCAAGTCACAGTGGAGGAGTCACACAGTACCAACCAATGCGATTGATACCGTACACCCTATTCATAGACGGCGAACTGACATAAATCAAGGTCCACGCATTCTCTCTCCCGCGTTCTGTTCCAGACAGGTATCGACAGGTGATGTGCCATCGTCGGCCTTGAACAGACACCCGAATCCGGAAAACACCCAAACCGTTTTCCGATCAGACAGATAGACGATGTGCAGGCAGCAGTCGACGCCGCGCGGAGTTTCACGGCGTTTTTTCGGCACCCCGTCAACAGGCTGTTAAAGAAAGATCGGCAAAGTGCCGATCACCTTCCATAGTCAACAAAAACCAGAACGACACATGTCACAGACGACCGAAACCTGCGGCAAACGAAACAGGATGCCCTACATCGAGCCCACGATCCGGACGATCGTGGGCGCACTCTGTACCGGGCTAGCAGTTGCCCAGTTCCTGTATCCCGAATACACCCTGTACTGGCAGGGAACACTCCTGTTCATCGGCATCAACCTTTTCCAGTCGGGATTCACCCGATGGTGCATGATGGAAAAGCTCCTGCGAGCGCTCGGATTCCGCTGCGAGATCGAGGAAATCAGGCACCTGACGGAACAGCTCGCCGAGTCGAATGCTCGCCTGAACAGCTACATGCGCACACTCGACCTGGTAAACGAAGCGATACTCGAGCTCGACACCGAGGGTCGGATTCTGTCCGCTTCCGAAGGCTGGAGACGCATGCTGGCCCAGGTCGGCGTCACCGTCTCCTGCAGCACACTCACATGCTGCATCGTCCCGGAAGACCTGGAATCCGTTCTCACCGTGCTGAAAGAGATACAGACCAGGCAGGGCGAGACGCGAACCGTGCGATTTCGGCTCCTGTGCGGTACAAAGCGAATCGCACGCTGGATGGAAGCGAAATTCATGGCGGATCACATAGAAGGCCAATGGAGAATCCGCGCCATACTTCATGACGTGACCGAAGCCCACCTTCGCGAGTGCCAGATACAGCACATGGCCCTGCACGATTCCCTCACGGGACTGCCGAACAGACATCTCCTGCAGGAACGGATGTCGCAGCTTCTGGAACAGAGGAAGAATTCCGCCAGGCCCGTGGGGCTGCTCTTCATCGATCTGGACAATTTCAAGCAGGTCAACGACCGCCATGGCCATTCCCGGGGCGATCTCCTCCTGCGTCATGTCGCCGAAGCCCTGGACCGGGAATGCCGGGAATGGGAAACACCCGGCCGCTGGGGCGGAGACGAATTCCTCGTGCTGCTCGAACTGCCCGATGAAGAGCCGCGTCACCACCTGCTGGCGCGCGCAGAAGCCCTGATGAAATCAGCGGC
>JALVEM010000063.1 GCA_027030825.1 Thiohalobacter sp. | reverse complement strand
GGCCCCTGGGGGGCCTTCTGCATGGCCTGCTGCATGGCGCCGGTCAGGTTGAGGCCGGCCTCCACCGCCATGGTGATGAAGTCGAGATAGACCGGCAGGCTGCGCAGCACCTCGCGCTCGCGGCGCATGCGCATGTCCTTGAGCCAGACGCGGGGAAAGAGGTAGCCGGCCACTGGTGCGGCCAGCAGGAAGGGCAGGGGATGCGCCGCCTTCAATGCCGCGGCCAGCAGCACGCCGATGGCCAGAAAGACGAGTGCCGAGATCAGCTGCAGGGCCACGAACTCCTCGGCCGTGAGCAGGTAACCGGCGCCCGTGCGCTGCAACTGCTTCTCCACCCGGTCGAGATAGCGGTTGCCGTAGAGCTGCACCAGGGTGTCGCCGAGCAGCCGCATCAGCGGATAGGCGGGGCGCAGCAGGGGCGGCAGCGGATCCATGTAGCTGCGTTCCTCGACCGAGATCTCCGGCGTGGCGCGGCCGATCAGGAAGGCCGCGAGCGCCAGGCTCAGGCCGGCGCAGGCGATGGCGGCGAAGAAGACCAGGTCGAGTATCGCATTCATGCTCAGATGTCCACGCGCGTGACCTTGCGGATGAAGATGTAGCCCAGGGATTCCATCACCAGCACCACGAACACGACCGCCCAGCCCTTCTCGGTCGTGAACAGCTTGCCCATGGCCTCGGGCTCGAGCAGAAACAGCAGAAAGCCGAGCAGCACGGGAAGCAGGGTCATGACATAGCCCTGCATGCGCCCCTGGGCGGTCAGGCTCTCGATCTTGCCTTCCATGGCCGCCTTGCGGCGCAGGGTGTCGGCCAGCCGGTCGAGGATCTCGCCCAGGTTGCCGCCGATCTCGCGCGCGATGCGCAGGGCGGCGGTGAACATCAGCAGATCGTCGATGGGCACGCGCCGTTCCAGATTGCGCAGCGAGGTCTCGAAGTCCACGCCCAGGCGCTGTTCGCGCAGAAACAGCGTGAACTCCTGGGACAGCGGTGGCGGCTGCTCCCGCACCAGGGATTCCAGCGCGATGTTGAGGCTGGCGCCGGCGGCGAGCGCGCTGGAGATCATGGCCAGGGCGTCCGGCATCTGCTGTTCGAACTCGCGCCAGCGCCGCCGCCGCAGGTGCCGGTAGATCAGCGAGGGCACGAACAGGAGCAGCACGAAGGCGGCGAGCGCCACCAGGATGTCTCCGGTCGCCAGCAGGGTCAGCAGCGGCAGGACGACGAGGGCGGCGAGATTGACCAGGAACAACCGGTGCGGGTCGATGAACAGGAAGAAGTCGCTCAGGTTGACCCGGGCCGATTCCTTGAAGATCGACTCGTATTCCTTCCAGAAGACCCGGCCGCGCAGCAGTGCCACGTAACCGGCCAGCGCGGCACTGGCGAAGAAGAGGGCGACGGCCAGCATCAGGTTGAGATCGGCCATCTCAGGCGCCCCCGAAGATGCTCATGTCGACCTGGATGCCGCGCTCGCGCAGCTCCTGATAGAAGTGCGGTACGGCGCCTGTGGCCTCGAAGCTGCCCCGCACCCGGCCCTCGTCGTCGAAGCCCTGCTGGCGGAACAGGAAGATGTCGTTGAGTTGCACGACATCGCCTTCCACGCCGGTGACCTCGGAGATGTGGGTCACGCGGCGGCTGCCGTCGGAGAAGCGGGTCTGCTGCACGATGAGGTCCACGGCGGAGGCCACCTGTTCCCGGATGGCGCGCACCGGCAGTTCCATGCCGGACATCATGACCATGACCTCCAGGCGGGAGATGACATCGCGTGGCGAATTGGCGTGCACCGTGGTCAGGGAGCCGTCGTGGCCCGTGTTCATCGCCTGCAGCATGTCGAGCGCCTCGCCGCCGCGGCACTCGCCGACGACGATGCGGTCGGGCCGCATGCGCAGGCAGTTCTTCACAAGGTCGCGGATGCTGATGGCGCCCTTGCCCTCCAGGTTGGGTGGCCGCGCCTCCAGCGAAACCAGATGCGGCTGGTTGAGCTGCAGCTCGGCAGCGTCCTCCACGGTGATGACGCGCTCGTGATGCGGAATGAAATTGGACAGCACGTTGAGCAGCGTGGTCTTGCCCGATCCGGTGCCGCCGGAGATGATGATGTTGCGCCGCTGTTCGACGGCGATCCTCAGAAACTCGATCATGTCCTGGCTGATGGAGCGGAAGCGCACCAGATCCTCGCCGGCCAGCTTCTTCTTCGAGAACTTGCGGATGGTGATGCAGGGGCCGCGCAACGCCAGCGGCGGAATGATGGCGTTGACGCGCGAGCCGTCCTTCAGCCGGGCGTCCACCATCGGCGAGCTCTCGTCGATGCGGCGGCCGATCGGCGCCACGATGCGCTCGATGGCCGACATCACGGCGGCGTCGCTGCTGAAGACGATGTCGCTCTTCTGCAGTCTGCCGTCGCGTTCGATGTAGATGTCGTCGTGGCAGTTGACCATGATCTCCGTGACCGATTCGTCGGCCAGCAGCTCCTCGAGCGGGCCGAGGCCGATGGCCTCGTTCAGCACCTCCGTGCGCAGCCGGTCGAGATCGATGCCTTCGGGAAGCTGGGTGGCCATGCTCGCCAGCACCTCGTCGAGCATGGCGCCCACGCTGTGCCGCAGCTCCTCGTCGTCCATGTCGCCGACATCGGTGCGGCGCAGATCCATGAGGCGGACGATCTCCTGATGGATGCGGTTGCGCCACAGGAACAGCCGCCGGCGTTCCACTTCTTCCGGATCGGGGGCGGCGACCGAGGCGCCCGGGTCGGCCTGCGCGTCCGCCGGCCCGAACAGGGTCGCCACGGTCCAGTCGTCCTCGGGCGCGAGTTCCTGGTAGCTGCTGGCGACCTCTTCCTCGGCATCGCCGGTCTTCGCCGAGCCGATGCGGAACTCGTAGCTGCCGATGGCGATGACGTCCGAGCCGCGCAGGGGCCCGTAGTTCTGCACGACCTCGCCGTTGACGCGGGTACCGATGCCTTCGCTCAGGTCCTCGATGAACATGCCGCGCTCGGTCATTTCGATGCGGGCGTGGACGGGCGCAATGCGCCAGCCGCGGATCTGGATGAGGTTGTCGCGGGCCTTGCCGATCGTGCACTGCTTCAGGGTGCAGCGAACGCGCCGGGTGGTCCTGCCCTTGTCTGCGATGACGATGATGTCGAACATGGCGTCAGTCCAGTATGTCGGGTGCGAGATCGAGCCGGTCGAGGAATTCCTTGCGCAGCGCGTCGGCGCGTGCCACGCCCTCACGGTTCAGGGGCTGGTCGGGATCCTGGATGATGGGCGTGATGAAGATGACCAGATCGCTCCTGGCGTCGCGGAATTTCGTGGAGCGGAACAGCGGGCCCAGCACCGGCAGCGAGTGCAG
Source organism: Thiohalobacter sp. (assembly GCA_027030825.1). Lineage (GTDB taxonomy): Bacteria > Pseudomonadota > Gammaproteobacteria > Thiohalobacterales > Thiohalobacteraceae > J048. Next base: position 1,613 of record JALVEM010000063.1, on the reverse strand, counting down.
CCAGGGCAGCCCGCTCATGTCCCTGGCCAGCTCGCGATTGACCAGGCCGCTGATGACCAGGGTCTGGCCCGAGTGCAGGCTCACCTCGGTGCTGGCCCGGCGGGTGCGGAAGCCCGGCGTGTTCTCGACCGAGACCGACTGGTCGATGGTGCTCACCTCGGTTTCCACCTTGGCCAGCACGTTGCCCCGCTCGTCGGCCTCGGGCGCCACCTTGAGGATGATGCCGAACTTCTTGAACTCGATGGTGGTGGTGAGATTGGGGCCGGGGACGGGTACCGGGACCTCGCCGCCGGAGAGGAACTCCGCCTTGCCGCCGCTGCGCGCGCTCAGGGTGGGCGAGGCGAGCAGGATGGCGTCACCGTTGGAGACGGCCAGGTTGATCTTGGATGCGATCTCCGTGGCGATGCCGAAATAGCCGGCCGTCGCCACACCCTGGATGTTGGGCGAGACGCTGAGGCCCCGCTCGGTGACGAAGTTGCGCTCGAACACCCCCTTGGGGCCGACGATGGAACTGTCCCAGGCGATGCCGAGCTCGCGCAGGCGGCTGCGGTTGAACTCGGTCATCTGCACCTTCATGTAGACCATCTTCTTGCTGTCCAGCCGCTTTTGCTGGGTCAGGTCCAGCACGTTGGGAAAGGCCTTCTTGACCTTCTCGATGATGGCCGTCTGTTCCTTGCTGACATGGCCCTCGATGACGGCGTACTTGCCCACCGTGCGCACCGTCACGTCGGAGTAGGGCTCGAGCAGGTCGGCGACGAGCGCATTGGAGCGGATGGTGGTCAGGTCGACGAGCCTGTAGACGGCGCCGATCTGCTTGATCAGCGCCTTGCCCTCCTCGTCGACCTCGCCCTCCACGATCAGGTTGCCGCCCACGCGCCGCAGGGTGACGCCGGGCAGGTTGCGCAGCATGGCGCGCGCCTCCGAGGAGGCCCGGCCGAGATCACGTTCGCCGACCACGACCTTGTAGCTGCGTTCGCCGCCGTCCTTCAGCCAGAGGCGAAGCACGGTCTCGCCCTTGCCTTCTGCCAGCACCAGGAGCTGGCCGTTCTCCAGGATCGAGGTGCTGATCACCTTGTCGATGCCGACGGCCACCCGCCTGACGGGACCGGGCTGGAGCACCTGCATGTCACCGATGAACATGCGGAGCATTTTCTGGCCTGCCGCCGGGACGGACAGCGGCATCTGAAGCAGAATCAGAAACACAAGGGCCAGTCCGAAACCATCGGGCCTGGCGCCCGTCCAGTGCCTTTTTCTCATGCCGTTTCTCCGCTGCCGTTGTCGGTTGTGCTCATTCCATCACCGGAACGCGATTGACCGTGGCCACGCCGTCCTTGCTGACGCCGCCGACGATGTACTCCACCTCGTAGCCGGCCAGGGCGGCGGCGACGCCGCGCTGCATGCCGGGCAGGGTCACGTTCTCCGCCCGCACGCCGGCCAGGGGAGTGCCGTCGCGGCGGGTGACGGTGCCGTCGGCGTGGATGATCACGTCCTTCGGATCCACGCGGGTGCCATCGGCGAGCACCAGCTTCCCGTCCCTGTCGAGCTTCACGCCCGTGAGCACGGTGCCGTCGGCCGTGCGCACCTTGCCGTCCGCGGTAGTCTCGAGGCCTTCC
>JALVEM010000062.1 GCA_027030825.1 Thiohalobacter sp. | reverse complement strand
AGCCGCCCGCCCAGCCCCACCTCCAGCAGCATCAGGTCCACGCCGGCCTGCTCGAAGCACCGGAGCGCGGCCAGGGTGCCGAATTCGAAATAGGTGAGCGGTGTGTCGCGCCGGGCCTGTTCCACGGCCTCGAAGGCGGTGATCAGATCGGCATCCTCGATCTCGCGACCGTCGATGCGGATGCGCTCGTTGTAGCGCAGGATGTGGGGCGAGGTATAGGCGCCGGTCCGGTATCCGGCCCGGCGGCAGACGGCTTCGAGCATGGCGACCATCGAGCCCTTGCCGTTGGTGCCGCCCACGGTGACGATCGGTACCCGGGGCGCATCCAGACCGAGCCGGGCGCCCACCTCGCGCACGCGTTCGAGCCCCAGATCGATTGCGGCCGGGTGACACTGCGTCTGCCAACGCAGCCAGTCCTCGAGCGTGCGTTCCGGCCTCACGGGTTGCCGGAGGGCTCCTGTGCTTCGGCCGCTTCGGAAGCATCCGCCGCCGCCCCCTCCCTTGGCGGCCGATGGGTCAGCATCGACAGCAGCCGGGCCACCTTCTCCCGCATCCGGCGGCGGTCGACGATCATGTCGATGGCGCCGTGCTCGAGCAGGAACTCGCTGCGCTGGAAGCCCTCCGGCAGTTTCTCGCGCACGGTCTGCTCGATCACGCGCGGCCCGGCGAAGCCGATCAGGGCGCCGGGCTCGGCGATGTGGATGTCGCCCAGCATGGCCAGGCTGGCAGAGACCCCGCCCATGGTGGGGTCGGTCAGCACCGAGATGTAGGGCAGCCCGGCCTCGCGCAGCTTCGCCAGCGCGGCGCTCGTCTTGGCCATCTGCATGAGCGAGAACAGGGCCTCCTGCATGCGCGCTCCGCCGCTGGCGGAAAAGCACACCAGCGGCAGATTCCGGTCCAGGCAGCGGTTGACCGCCCGCACGAAGCGCTCGCCGACCACCGAACCCATGGAGCCGCCCATGAAGCGGAATTCGAAGGCGCAGGCCACCAGCGGAATCGACTCGAGCTGCCCCTGCATGACGACCAGGGCGTCGGTCTCGCCGGTGGCCTTCTGGGCCTGGGAGAGGCGGTCCTTGTACTTCTTGCTGTCCTTGAACTTGAGGATGTCGATCGGCTCGACCTCGGCGCCGATCTCCTCGCGCGGTTCCGGATCGAGAAAGATGTCCAGACGGCGCCGGGCACCGATGCGCATGTGATGCCCGCACTTGGGGCAGACGTCGAGGTTGCGCTCCACCTCGGCCCGATAGAGGATCGAACCGCAGGCGTCGCACTTGGTCCAGAGCCCCTCGGGCACGTTGCGCTTGCTGCCGCCCTCGGTGCGGATGCGCGAGGGCATCAGCTTCTCGAACCAGCTCATGAAGCCGTCCTGTTCCATTCCGTCAGTCTCCCGTTCCCGAATAGCCGAATGGTAACGAAGCCGGGCCACCCGGACCAGGACTTCATGCCCGGACTGACGCCAACCGCATGAAACAAGGGCCCGCGTCCGTCGGACCGGGCCCTGGAATGAAAGGTGTGGCGATTCGGCTGCAGGGCCGGATCAGGCCCTGCGCCTGCCGGCCAGCAGCATGCCCAGCAGGCCACTGCCGAACAGCCAGACCGCCGGCGGCACCGGCACGACGGACGTGACGGTCGGCGTCGTGATCTGGCTGAACTGGATTCCGACGGGCGAACCCGGGTACAGATCGATCGCGAAGCTGGCGATGCTGTCGCCGCCCAGTGCCGAGACCAGCTCCGCCGGCAGCGACGACAGTGACGGCAGATCGAAACCGATGATGCTGAAGCCCGGATTGTCGCTGTCATCGACCAGGAAATAGTTCAGGCCGAGCGGCGAGCTCACGGTGCCCTCCGGCGTCCCGTCGTGATCGATGCGGAACAGCGTGACGTCGTTGAGCGTGAACTCGAGGGCGCCGTTGGGGCTCGTATCCAGCCAGCGATAGCCGAACTCGAAGTGCTTCGGAATGTTGTCGATCAGCACCAGCTGCTCGAGACTGAAGGGCGAGACATCTCCGATGCTGTCCACCGTCAGCTGGATGCGACTGTTGCCCCCGACCCGCACCACCTCGGCCTTGCCGTTCGGATTGCCGGACTGGCGGAAGTTGAGAAGGACATCAGGAATCGGGAAATTGAAGAAAGGCAGCGACCCGGCCGTCAGGGCATAGACGCCACCATCCCGGCCATTGGCACCCGGACTGCCGTCACGGCCCGGCGCACCATCGAAACCGCTTCTGGACTGCACGGGTGTCGCACCGGTGCCTCCGCTCGTGTCGGAATAGGTCGACCCATGGAGCGGATCCTGGGAAAGATTGAGCCCATAGCCACCGGGACCACCGGCGCCTGCATTGCCACCTGTGCCTCCCGAACCGCCGTCGCCGCCCTGCTGCCGGATTGTCCCGCCGTTGACGAAGGCGAAAGCACGCACATAGACATTGCCGCCATCACCGCCGTTGCCACCGTTGCCGCCGTCACCACCATCCCCCCCGTCGCCACCGGCACCGCCGCTGCCGCTGCCGAGTGACAGCGAGCTCGAGGGATTGGGCAGACAACAATTGGAGTTGCCACCATCGCGGCCATCGCCACCCCAGCCGCCAGCGCCACCCCAGCCGCCGCGGCCGCCATCCTGGTAAATGGCGCCCTGGATGTCCACGGTCCTGCCCTGAAGGAACAGGCTGCCGCCCTCACCGCCGGCCCCTCCTGCGCCTCCGGCACCGCCATTGGCACCATCGCCTCCATCGGCGCCATTCAGGCGCAGGCGACGAACATCAGCGGCCCCATAACTGAGATTGGACTCCACGGAATATCCGCCCTTTCCCCCGTTAGCGCCGTTGCCCCCGCGACCACCGCGCCCACCGAGAGCACCAGAGGTATAGATGACACTCGAAGGCCCCAACACCACATCGCCCTTGGCATTGAACGCCAGCGCCGTTCCGTCGGCGCCATCGCCTCCGGCACCGCCAGCACCGCCGTCACCGCCGCGTCCCCCCGGTGCGCCCTGACCCAGCCTGCGCAAAGCGTCCTCCTTCACATAAGGGTTCTGTTCCGTGGCGAGCCAGGGAGGCACCGTCCAGGTGGCGTTGTAACCACCACCCCCACCAGGCTGACCGGCAGTGCCATCACCGCCCCAGCCGCCGCTGGATCCGCCGGTGGCACGCACGACGCCATCGATGCGGATGTCGCCCCCGGCATTGATGTTCACCCGGTATCCGCCCGTGCCGGCACCTCCGGCACCACCATCCGGACCCTTTTGCCCGTCGACGCCGGCACTTGCCTGCCAGATGTTCCCTGCATCGTCCCAATAGGCAAACCTGCCACGAACACTACCCAATGCCGATCCATAAGGGCTTCCGGTGCTGGTCCCATAGGATCCGCCACTCCCAGAGGCATAAAGCGTGCCCGGAATCTTCATGGGAGGCTCACCGTACGGCGAGGTGGGGGGGTTGCTGCCATGGAACAGGGTGCCATCCGGCAACACCCAGTCATTGTGGATTTCCACATTGCCATCAACGATGAGCGTGGTATTGCCTGAAAGATCCAGCGTGCCGCCGCCATGGATGACGAGCCTGTCGAATCGGTAGGTTCCCGGTGTCAGCGGCACTGTCTCCCCGTAGCCGATTTCCAACAAGGCGGCGCCCGCCATCTGTGAAAACGACAGACCTGCAACCACCGTCAGGGACAGGGAACTCAGGGATTTCATGATCGATCCTCCATAGACGAATACCCGATCGCCGTCCGGAGGTTCGGCACCGTCTCACCGGTCATGACGGAAAAAGGCAGGTCGATGGATCATGCCTGTGTGGCCGACTCCCCCGCTCTGCCTGAACCGACCCGACGATGTCAGGCCATGCGCAGGCAGCCCGGCGCTTTTCTTCTGTGTATTTTTGAGTAAAGCACAAGGGAAAGCGTCCGACATCACCCGATCGGGTGATGACAGGGGGCACAGGTTCATAGGGCCGGGGATTCAGGCGGCATCCATCGCCTCGCGCATGACGCGCAGTGTGTCGGACACGACCCGGATCATCGTCTCCGGCTCCTGTTCGTGTTCGGCGATCAATTTCACCAGCGCGCTGCCCACGACCACGGCATCGGCCACCCCGGCCACGGCCGCGGCCGATTCGGGATCGCGAATGCCGAAGCCCACACCGAGCGGCAGGTCGGTGTGGCGCCGGATCTCGGCGAGCTTCTCCGCCACGGCGGCGACATCCAAGCGGTTGGCGCCGGTCACGCCCTTGAAGGAGACGTAATACAGGAAGCCGCTGCCATGTTCGGCGATGGCGTCCATCCGCTCGGGCGTGGTGGTGGGCGCCAGCAGGAAGATGGGATCGATACCCTCGGCGCGCAGCTCGGCGACCAGGTCGTCGGCCTCCTCCGGCGGCATGTCCACGGTGAGCGCCCCGTCGACGCCCGCCTCGGCGGCCCGGCGGGCGAACTCGCGGTAACCCATGACCTCGATCGGGTTCAGATAGCCCATGAGCACGATCGGCGTCTCGTCGTCCTGCTCGCGGAATTTGCGCACCATGTCGAGCACGTCGTCGAGACTGGTGTGATGGCGCAGCGCCCGCTCGCAGGCCTGCTGGATCACGGGACCGTCGGCCATGGGATCGGAAAAGGGGACGCCCAGCTCCAGCAGATCGGCGCCGGCCGCCACCAGTGCCTGCATGAGCGGCACCGTGTGCTCCGGTGCCGGATCGCCTGCCGTGATGTAGGGTACCAGCGCCTTGCGGCCTGCAGCACGCAGGGCCTCGAAACGTTTCTCGATGCGGCTCACAGTTCGATCCCCTCGTGCGCCGCCACCGTGTGGATGTCCTTGTCGCCCCGACCGGAGAGGTTCACGATGACGATCTGGTCGGGGTCCATGGACGGGGCGAGCTTCGCGGCATGGGCCAGCGCGTGGCTGGACTCCAGCGCCGGCAGGATGCCCTCGGTGCGGGTGAGGTCGTGAAAGGCCGCCAATGCCTCCTCGTCGGT
>JALVEM010000061.1 GCA_027030825.1 Thiohalobacter sp. | reverse complement strand
CCGTCGCGAGGCCGGCAGAAGATCCGAGAGCAGCGCCAGCCATCCGAGATCGCGAAGCGCCTCGGTCGTCAGCATCCACAGGCCGCTTTGCAGAAGATCCGCGAGATAGAGATTCTGCACGACCAGCCACAGGGCCGTGGCAAGACCGGCGAGCACGAAGATCGTGGACGCAGGCAGGCGACGGCGACGCGCAAGCGCCAGAATAGCGAGCAGCAGAAAACCGCCAGCGGCAACCAGGAAGGCCAGCTCGGCGATCACCTTCATGAGCATCCCGTGCGCCGCCGATCGGTGAACGGCCGCCGCCACCGACAGGCTGTCCGGGACGAAACTATCTCGCCCCCTTGCCCCAGAGCACGACCTCTGCTGTCTGAAGGAGGATCAGGAGATCGAGCAGAAAGCTGTGATTCTTGACGTAGTAGAGATCGTATTGCAGTTTCTCCATGGCGTCGTGTTCGCTCGAACCATAGGGATAGCACAGCTGCGCCCAGCCCGTCACCCCGGGCTTCACCCGATGACGCTCGTCATAATAGGGAATCCGGCGCGCCAGCTCCCTGACGAACTCCGGGCGCTCCGGCCGAGGCCCGACCAGGCTCATGTCTCCCCTGAGCACATTGAAGATCTGCGGCAGTTCATCGATGCGGAACTTGCGGATCACGCGCCCGACCCGGGTCACACGGTCGTCGTTGGTGCTGGCCCAGCGCGCACCATCCTTCTCGGCGTCCACCCGCATGCTGCGGAACTTGAGCACTTCGAACGGAACGCCGTTTTCACCCACCCGCGTCTGGCGGTAGAGAATCGGCGCCCGCACCCCTTCCTCGAGCCAGATGGCGATCACGGTGAGCAGCATGAACGGCCAGCTGACGCCGAGCAGCAGAAGACTGGCAGTGATGTCCAGCAGACGCTTGGTCATGTCTCGAAAGGGGTTCATCTGGAAACCGTCGGAGAACACCAGCCAGCTCGGGGTGAGCAGATCGATCCGGATCTTGCCGAGTTCGCGCTCGAAGAAGGTCTGCACGTCCACGACCTGCAGCCCGCCGATGCGGCAATCGAGCAGATCTTCCACGGGCATGCCCCGTCGCCTGTCGTCGATGGCCACAACGATCTCGTCCACATGCAGCTCCCGGCAGAAATCGGCGAGCGATTTCCCTTCGGGAATCTCCAGGATCCTGTCCTCGGGGACCAGACGCTCCTCTCCGGCCATGGGCACGTACCCCAGGATCCGGAAGCTCCTCTGATCCGTCTTGCGGCGCAGCTGGTTGATGGTGCGGGCCTGACGGCCGGCGCCGAGCACCAGGGTGCGTCGCTTCAGGGTGTCGAGATCGATGATCCGGTAGAACAGCAGCCGGATGACGAGCACCAGCGCCAGCGAAACCAGCAACGCCAGCCCCAGAGCGCCGCGGCCGATGAATACCGAAGGGAAGAGATAGAAGATCAGTGCCAGCGCCACCGAGCCCAGAATATAGGCGGCGACCAGTCGAATCAGCACGCCGACCATGCCCTCGCGGAGGCGGGTCTGGTACAAACCGACCGCGATCATGGCCAGCGTCATGATGCTGGCATACAGCAGGGCGCGCGGAAACAGCCATCCGATGCTGGCGAAGGCGGCCTCGTGATCGCCGGAGAAGCGCAGCCAGGCGCCGGCATAGACGGAGAACGCAAAGACCGCGAACTCCAGAATGCCGAGCAGCAGAAAGGGCAGAAGGACGTAGTGGCGAAAGATCCGGATGCTACCCATTGGAACCCGTATCCCGTCCAGCCGCGCGTGCCGCGGCCGGCTCCCTGAATCTAGTTATGCTCGAATTGCCGGTGCCCGGGTCTCGACCGCCGGACATCGGCACTGTAGGCTCACATCTTACCTCGAACGGGTTCGGGATTGCCAACCCGAAGCACGAATACGATCTGCCATCGGGAGGCCGGCATGCCATCGGAAATCGATATACACGAGAAGCTCCCCTGGCATGCTCTGAGTGCGCAGGAGGCACTGGCCCGGCTCGCAACGTCTCCTGACGGACTGGACGAGGAAGAGGCCGAACGCCGCCTGAAACGATTCGGTCCCAATCGCCTGCGCCCTCCGGCCCGGCGCGGGCCCGTCGTCCGTTTTCTGGCCCAGTTCCGCAACCTGCTCATCCTGGTCCTGCTGGCCGCGGCCCTGATCACCGCCCTGCTCGGCCACTGGCTCGATACCGGCGTCATACTGGCCGTCGTCCTGATCAACGCCGTCATCGGCATGCTCCAGGAAGGACGCGCCGAACGCTCGCTCGAGGCCATCCGCGAGCTCCTCACGCCCACGGCCTACGTGCGCCGCGACGGCCATCTCGGGCATCTGCCCGCCGACCGGCTCGTACCGGGAGACATCGTGCAGCTCCAGGCCGGCGACCGGGTGCCGGCCGATCTCCGCCTGATCGAGGCGAACGAACTGGCCATCGACGAATCCCCCCTGACCGGCGAATCCCTCCCGGTCCGCAAACAGGCCGCTCCCGTACCCGAAGACGCGCCCCTGGCCGAACGCGCCAGCATGGCCTGGAGCGGTACCCTGGTCACGGGTGGCCAGGCGATCGGCGTGGTCGTGGCGACGGGGGAACGCACCGAGCTCGGCAGGATCAGCGAGATGGTGCGCAATGTGGAAACCCTCACCACGCCGCTGATCCGCAGGATGGACGCCTTCGGACGCTGGCTGACCGGGGCCATCCTGCTGCTTGCGCTCGCCACCTTCGCCTTCGGCACCCTGGCGCGGGGCTATGCCTGGGATGCCATGTTCATGGCTGCGGTCAGCCTGGCCGTGGCCGCCATCCCCGAGGGCCTGCCGGCGATCATGACCATCACCCTGGCGCTGGGCGTGCAACGCATGGCGCGTCGGCAGGCCATCATCCGCCGCCTCCCGGCCGTGGAGACACTGGGTGCCATGACGGTCGTCTGCACCGACAAGACCGGCACGCTCACGCGCAACGAGATGACGGCACGCATGCTGGTCACGGCCGAGGGGCCATTCGATGTCGAAGGCGTGGGCTACGACCCGCATGGTGCGGTACTGCACGATGGCCGGCCCGTCGACCCTGGAACCCGACCGCTGTTGCTCGAACTCGGCCGGGCACTGGTGTTGTGCAACGACAGCCGCCTCGTGGAGGGTCCCGAGGGCTGGACGGTGGCAGGCGATCCCACCGAGGGCGCGCTGCTGGTGCTCGCCGTCAAGCTCGGCACCGATCCCGAGCGGCTGCGAAGGGAATATCCCCGCCTCGACGCCCTGCCCTTCGATTCCCGGCGCGCCTTCATGGCCACGCTCCATCACGACCATGCCGGCCATGCATGGGTCTTCGTCAAGGGCGCCCCGGAACGCATCCTCCATCGGTGTACGCATCAGCGCCGCGATGGTCGGGACGAGGCGCTGGATGCGGGATTCTGGGAACGGCAGACGGAAGAACTGGCCAGGGACGGACTTCGCCTGCTCGCGGTGGCCATGAAAGCCATGCCCCGCGGGACGACCGAGCTCGAGGAAGACAGCCTGGACGGGAATTTCGTCATGCTGGGCCTGGTCGGCATGATCGACCCGCCCCGGGAAGAAGCCGCCATTGCAGTGCAACGCTGCCGCGAGGCCGGCATCCGGATCAAGATGATCACCGGCGATCATGCCGTGACCGCGGGCGCCATCGCCCGCCAGCTGGGCATCGGAACCGGACACGCCGTGCTCGACGGACGGGCGCTGGACGCGCTCGACGATGAAGGATTGCGGCGCGCAGTGAAGGAGGCGGAGGTCTTTGCCCGGACCACGCCCGAACACAAGCTGCGCATCGTGAAGGCGCTGCAGGCCGAGGGCGAGATCACGGGCATGACCGGCGACGGCGTCAACGACGCCCCGGCCCTCAAGCGGGCCGATGTCGGCATCGCCATGGGCCGCAAGGGCACCGAGGCGGCAAAAGAGGCCGCCGACATGGTACTGGCCGACGACAACTTTGCGACCATCGCCAGCGCCGTGGAGGAAGGCCGCACCATCTACGACAATCTGCGCAAGGCCATCCTGTTCATCCTGCCGACCAATGGCGGAGAAGCCTTTCTGCTGGTGCTCGCGATCCTGTTCGGCTTCACGCTGCCCATGACCCCGTTGCAGATCCTCTGGGTCAATACGGTCACCGCAGTGACCCTGGCGCTCGCGCTCGCCTTCGAGCCGGCGGAACCGGACGTGATGAAGCGTCCGCCTCGCGATCCGCACGAACCCCTGTTCACTCCCTTCTTTCTCTGGCGGCTTCTGTTCGTGACCCTGCTGCTGGTGGCCGGCACGCTGGGGCTCTTCCTGCACTCGCTGGAGCAGACCGGCGATGCAGCCCTTGCCAGGACCCTGGCCGTCAATGCGCTGGTGGCCTTCGAGATCGTCTATCTCTTCAATGCCCGCTTCCTGCGCGAGCCCGTGCTCACGCCCGCCCGCCTTGCCGGCAACCGGCACGCCCTCTGGGCGGCTGCGCTGCTCGTCATCGTCCAGCTGGCGTTCACCTATGCTCCTCCCATGCAGGCGCTGTTCGAGACACGCGCGCTGCCGCTCTCGGACTGGCTGACGATCCTGCCCGCCGCCGTTGCCCTGTTCCTGCTGGTGGAACTCGAAAAGTGGGTGCTGCGAAGGCATTTCTCCGGATTGCGCTGACAGCCTGCGGGCCCCGGCGGCCTGCTATACTCATGATTCATGGTGACCGACGACGAATACCGCCCGATCGACTGCCACCGCTACAGCCAGCTCGAGGTCTCGATCCTGCGCCGCTGGCGGCTGCGGATGCGCTGGGAGGACAGCGACGGGCTCACCCATGTGGAAACTCTCGTCCCCCTCGACCTGCGCACGGAACGGCACGCGGAATTCCTGATCGCGCGTCGCGACAACGGCGAGGAGCTTCGCATCCGCCTCGACCGGCTGCGCGAGATCGAGCCCGTGGGCGAGGCCATCGCCCTATGGGAGTGACATCAGCGAGAGGGCACCCGCGCAGGTCTGCTCGACGAACGTCTCCAGCGACTCGATGAAGTCGGCCTCGTGCGTCTTCTGATTGATGGTCAGGTGCACCCGCAGCACCTGATCCCCCGCTGCCGGCTCGACCGTCACCGTCCACTGGAGGGCATTGGGACATCCCGGCAGGGTGAAACGCACGCCCCGGCATGCCGCTTCGCGACGGATGACGAATTCTCCCCACACGGTCCACACCCGGCCCGACTCGCCCTGCGCCTCCAGCACGCGCTCGACGCTGCCGCACCATACGGGCAGGTTGTCGATACGAAGCTGCTCCTGGAGGTCTTCGGGCCGGCAACGGCAGGGCTGTTCACGGAAGAATTCCATCGACTCGGCTACTCCAGCGGCCTGGCCCACAGGTCGTGATCGTCGTGACCGGTGATCTCCACCTCGACGAACTCTCCGACCGGCAGCCGTGCCCCCTCGATTCGCACCACGCCGTCGACTTCCGGCGCCTCGCCCGCCGAGCGGGCCAGGCTCCCCGTCTCGTCATGGGCGTCGACCAGCACCCGGGTTCGGCTGCCCATCCGGGCCGCCAGCCGCTCGGCGCTGATGCCCGCCTGCAGGCTCATCAATGCTTCGAGCCGCTCCTGCGCCACGTCGTCGGGCACCGGATCCGGCAGCGCGTTGGCGGGCGCACCCTCCACCGGTGAATAGACGAAGGCGCCCACCCGGTCGAGGCGGGCGGCCTCGAGGAAGTCGAGCAGCCGCTCGAAGTCCTCGTCCGTCTCCCCGGGGTAGCCGACGATGAAGGTGCTGCGCAGCACCAGGTCCGGACAGAGCTCCCGCCAGCGCCGGATGCGCTCCAGCATCCGTTCCGACGCGGCCGGCCGCCGCATGCTGCGCAGGATGCGCGGGCTGGCGTGCTGCAGGGGCACGTCCAGATAGGGAAGGATCCGGCCTTCCGCCATCAGGGGCACGAGCTCGTCCACGTGAGGATAGGGATACACGTAATGCAGCCGAACCCAGGCCCCGAGCGTGCCCAGCGCCCGTGCCAGTTCGAGGAGACGGGTGCGCAACGGCCGGCCGCCCCAGAAACCGGTCCGGTAACGGACGTCCACACCGTAGGCGCTGGTGTCCTGCGAGACCACCAGCAGTTCCCGGACACCGGCCGCCACCAGCCGCTCGGCCTCTCCCATCACCTCGCCGATCGGCCTCGAGACCAGGTCGCCGCGCAGCCTGGGAATGATGCAGAAGCTGCACCGATGATTGCAGCCTTCCGAGATCTTGAGGTAGGCATAGTGGCGGGGCGTGAGCCGCAGCCCTTCCGGCGGCACCAGGCTCTCCCGGGGATCGTGCACGGGCGGCAGAACCTCGTGCACGGCCGCCATCACCGCCTCGTAGGCGTGCGGCCCGGTCACCGCCAGCAGGCCGGGAAAGCGTTCCCGCACCCGCTCCGCCTCGGCGCCCAGGCAGCCGGTCACGATCACCCGGCCATTCTCCCGCAGGGCCTCGTCGATGGCCTCCATGGATTCCTCCACGGCCGCCTCGATGAAGCCGCAGGTATTGATCACCACCAGGTCGGCGGTCTCGTAGCGATCCGTCAGCCGGTAGCCCTCGGCCCGCAGCCGGGTCAGGATCCGCTCCGAATCGACCAGCGCCTTGGGACAGCCCAGGCTCACGAAACCGATGGTGGGGGCGGTCTGGGTGGCAGGTATCTGCATGGTGGACATGATATCCCAGGATCGACGCCGGATTCCCGGCACGAAGAATCAACCGCTTATAGTCTGCAATGCGACGAATGCCAAAAAAGTGGCGTCATTTTGGTGACATTCCAGATGCTCTGAGGTAGATTTGGATGACAAGGATAACAACCACGGACGGCCTGCAAGACCAAGAGATACCGGCCACCGACTTTTCGGCGCCGGAAGAGGAGTGCAAGCCATGATCAAACCCGCGCCCGACAAGCCCGTCCAGGGCTTCGATTTCGACCACTGGGCCCGTCTGGCGAACACCGATCCCGAGGCCTTCGAACGCGAGCGCGCCGCCGTGGTCTCGCGCGCCATCGCCAAGGCACCGGCGGCCAGCCGGGAACGGCTGCGTCGCCTGCAGTGGAAGGTGGACCAGATCCGTCGCACCTCACCCACCCCCATGGCGGCCTTCATGCGCATCTACCGCATGATGTGGGACAGCGTGGAGGGACCGGGTGGCCTGATCGAGGCGCTGGGCGGCGAACCCAGCCGCCCGGCCGATCCGCCGGGCGAGGTCGTCCCCTTCCGGCTGCGCCGCGAACCGCGCTGAACGCGCCGAGAGGGGAATTGCGGCCGGGGTCGGATTTGCGTATCATGCGCGGTCTTTCCGGCAGCCTGTCGGCAACCGTCATTTTCGAGGACATGCGCATGAAACCCGGCATTCATCCCGAATACAAGGAAATCAAGGTCACCTGCAGCTGCGGCAACAGCTTCGAGACCCGTTCGACCGCGGGCCGCGACCTGCACATCGAGGTCTGCTCGCAGTGTCATCCCTTCTACACGGGCAAGCAGAAGATCGTCGACACCGGCGGCCGCCTCGACCGCTTCCGCCGCAAGTACGGCATGCAGTGACCGGCCACGGGCGCATGGCCCGGCCATCGAAACCCGAAAGGGCGAAGCGTCTGCACCGCTTCGCCCTTTTTGCGTTGTTCACGCTGGCCTTCGCGGCCGTGCCGGCGGCTGCGCGGGAATGTCCGGCCGACAGGATCGACGAATCCGTCCGGGTCCGTTTCGTCAACGATGGCGATACCCTCACTTTGAGCGACGGTCGCCGGGTGCGACTGATCGGCATCAACGCGCCGGAGATCGCGCACGACGACCGGCCCGGGGAACCGGGCGGCATCGAGGCCCGCAACAGTCTGCGACGCCTGGTGCGGAAGTCCGGACAGCGCATCGGTCTGCGCTTCGACGAGGAACGCCGGGACCGCCATGGCCGCTGGCTCGCCCACGTCTTCGACCGCAAGGGACGCAACCTCGCCGCGCTTCTGGTGGAGCGTGGCAAGGCCTTCGCGGTCACCATCCCGCCCAACCTCTGGCAGAGCCGCTGCCTCCATGCGCTCGAACAGACCGCCCGTCGGAACCGCCGGGGTGTCTGGGACATGCCGTTCTGGAAACCGGTGGATCTCGACCGGGCGCGGGAGAGAAAGAGGCTGCGGACGGGCTTTCGCCTGCTGCGTGGCCGGGTGCTCGACAGCGTGCGCCTGAAACCCGGCACGCGCGTGCGCCTCTCGGGCGGGGTGACGCTCTGGATACCGGCGCGTGACCGCCGCTACTTCGGCAGGGACGGCATGGACGACTGGAAGGGCCGGCGCCTGCAGGCGCGTGGCTGGATGTACCGGCGGCGTGGAAAATGGCAGATGACGCTCACCCACCCCCTGAACGTCACCCGCCTGCCGGCGACGGGGCTGTCGGATTCCGGGCCTCAGTGCCTGCCGGACTCGGCCCGGGCCGCCAGTGCCTTCAATTCCCGGAAGCGGGCGATGTCGGCCTCGAATGTCTCGCGGATCCGTTCCTGTTCGGCACGCTTGGCCTCGATGAACTCGCGATAACGCCGGATCTGGCGCCGGGCCTCCTGGATGGTGTCACTCAGTTTCCGTGGCACCGGTTTCCCGGCCCGCTCCATCGAGGCCGCGCGCCGGGTGTATTCGTCGAGCTTCTCCTCCAGCTTGGCGATGCGGCTCCTGGTCACCCGGATCAGGCTGTCGATGGCGGCGATCTTCCCGTCACGCGCCATGACCATGTCGTCCACGCTGGAGAAGGTGGAGAGCAGCATGCGGTCGTGCGCCTCCTGCTCGGCGCGACGTCGTTCCTCTTCGGCCCGTCGGGCCGCTTCACGGCGTTCCGCCTCGATCTGCTCCGGAGTCTTGGCGGCCTCGATGCGCTTGACCTCGATGGCCCGATCGTTGAGCACGCGCCGCTCCTGCCTGGCGTATTTCGCCGGGACGTGATCCCCGTAGTGCACCTTGCCGTTCTCGTCCACCCACTTGTAGAGGCGCCCGGCGTGGACGGTCGCGGCGCCGGCCAGTCCGATCGCGAGCATGAATGCGCATGCCCTGCGTTTGCGCTCACCCATCATCCGTCCTCCATCCTGCTATCATCTCCAGTCCATTCCGACGCGGCCACGTCATGTTCGAACAACTGCTGCTTTTCGCCATCTCGTTGATCGCCAACCTCTTCTCCGCCTTCTCCGGAGGCGGCGCCGGGCTCATCCAGCTCCCTGCCCTGATCTTTCTCGGTCTCGCGTTCCCGGTGGCGCTGGCCACGCACAAGGTCGCCAGTGTTGCCTTGGGTATCGGCGCGACCCTCAGGCACTTGAGGGAAGGCGGTCTGCAGGGGAGGTTCGTCGCGCTCATGCTCGCCGCCGGCCTGCCCGGCGTGATCGCCGGCGCCCACCTGATACTCGAGGTGCCGGACCGTCTCGCCGAGATCGCCCTGGGTGCGCTGACCATGAGTCTCGGCCTCTATTCCTGGCGCAAACCCTCGCTGGGACTGCAGGCGCAGGCGCACCATCGGGATCGAGCAGGCATCCTGACAGGTGCTCTGGGTCTGTTCCTGATCGGCGTCCTCAATGGCTCCCTGACCTCGGGCACCGGCCTGTTCGTGACCCTGTGGCTGGTGCGCTGGTTCGGACTCGACTATCGGCAGGCGGTGGCCTACACCCTGATCCTGGTGGGCCTGTTCTGGAACGGGACGGGTGCGCTCGTACTCGGGCTGCTCTCGGAGATTCACTGGGCCTGGCTGCCGGCCCTGCTGGTCGGCTCGCTCGCCGGCGGCTATGCCGGCGCCCACCTCGCCATCCGGCACGGCAACCGGGCCATCAAGCGGGCCTATGAACTGATCACGCTGCTGGTCGGCGCCGCCCTGATCATCCATTGAGAGGACGATCGTCCACGCCATAGGCCGCCCGATAGGCCTCGATGGCCTCGAGGTGGGCCTGCACGGCGGGATCGTCGCGCAGAAACTCGACGAGCTGTTCGAGCGCCACGATGCTGACGACCGGCACCCCGGCCTCATCCTCGAGCTGCTGGATGGCGGACCGCTCGTCCTCCCCCTTCTCCTGCCGATCCAGCGCCACCACCACCCCGGCAGGACGGGCACCGTACGCCTCGATGATCGCCAGCGACTCCCGGATGGCGGTGCCGGCGGTGATCACGTCGTCGACGATCAATACCCGGCCGGCGAGCGGCGCGCCGACCAGCTGTCCACCCTCGCCGTGATCCTTGACCTCCTTGCGGTTGAAGCACCAGGGCAGGTCGCGTCCCTGTTCCCGGGCCAGCGCGATGGCCGTGGCGGAGACCAGCGGGATGCCCTTGTAGGCCGGTCCGAAGAGCATGTCGAAGACCAGTTCGGAGGCGGCGATCGCCTCGGCATAGAAATGCCCCAGGCGCTCGAGCCGGCCACCCGTGTTGAACAGGCCGGCATTGAAGAAATAGGGGCTGCGACGGCCCGACTTGAGCACGAACTCGCCGAAGCGCAACACGCCGGTCTCCAGCGCGAAACGGATGAATTCCTTCTGATATGCCTGCATCGCCAGCATCCTCGATTGCCTGCGGGGGCCCGAGCCCCTACCATGGGCCGCCATCATACCAGCCGCACCGCCCCGAGCCATGCGTGTCATCACCTTCAATGCCAACGGCATTCGTTCCGCCGCCCGCAAGGGCTTCTTCGTCTGGCTCGCCCGCCAGCGCGCGGACCTGGTCTGCATCCAGGAAACCAGGGCCCAGGCACATCAGCTCGCGGACCGGCAGTTCCATCCACGGCCCTTCCACTGCCACTATCTGGATGCCGAGAAGAAGGGCTACAGCGGCGTGGCCATCTACAGCCGCCGGCGACCGGACCGGATCGTCGAAGGCATCGGCTGGGCGCCGTTCGATCGTGAGGGCCGCTGGCTGGAGTTCCGGTTCGGCACCCTCTCCGTGGTCTCGCTCTACCTGCCTTCGGGCTCGTCCGGCGAGGCCCGGCAGAAGCACAAGTTCGAGACCCTGGACGTGCTGGAAACTCACCTGCACCGCCTGCGGCGGCAGCGCCGCGAGGCCATTCTCTGCGGCGACTGGAACATCGCCCACCGGCCCATCGACCTGAAGAACTGGCGGGCCAACCAGAAGAATTCCGGCTTTCTTCCCGAGGAACGGGCCTGGATGGACCGGCTGTTCGGGCCGCTGGGTTATGTGGACGCCTTCCGTGAAGTGGATCCCCGGCCCGAACAGTACACCTGGTGGTCCAATCGCGGGCGGGCTCGCGAGAAGAACGTGGGCTGGCGCATCGACTATCAGGTGGTCACGCCCGGACTGCGCGGGCGGGTTCGGCGGGCGCGCATCTATCGGGAACGATTTTTCTCCGATCACGCCCCCCTGATCATCGACTACGACCTGGATCGGATCGCATGCTGAGCGAAGCCGGGCCGATCGCGGCTTTCCTGGTGGGTCTGCTGGGCGGCGTGCACTGCGTCGGCATGTGCGGCGGCATCGTCGCCATGACGGGCGCATCCCTGCCCGAAGGGCACCGCACGGGCATGTTGCTCGCCTACAACGGCGGGCGCATCCTCAGCTATGCACTGATCGGCGCCCTGTTCGGCGGACTGGGCGAGGCGACGCTGGGCACGCTCGGTCTGCCGCGGGCCCAGTTCATGCTGGCTGCCGTGGCGGGCGCCTTCATGATCCTGCTGGGGCTGTATCTGGGCGGCTGGTGGCACGGCCTGCAGGCCCTGGAACGGCTGGGCGGACGGCTCGTCTGGACGCGGCTGGAGCCGCTTGGTCGACGCTTCCTCCCGCCCCGGACGCCCGCACGCGCGCTCCTGCTCGGGATGATCTGGGGCTGGCTGCCATGCGGTCTGGTGTACAGCGTGGCGATCTGGTCGCTGTCGGCGGGCAGCGCGCCCGAGGGCGCACTGCTGACGCTGGCCTTCGGCCTGGGCACCCTGCCCAATCTGATGATGATGGGCTGGGCCGCGAGCCGGCTGCAACGCTGGGCGCGCAGATCCGGCGTGCGGCGCATCGCCGGTCTGGTGGTGATCCTGATGGGCGGGCTCATGCTCTGGCGGGCACTGTCCGCCGGTTTCCTCACTCGGTGAAGAACTGCTTGCTGAACACCACCTTCAGCGCTTCCTTCTGGCCTTCCGGCTGCGCGGTGATCTCGAATCGCAGCCGTTCCTCGTTGTGCACCTTGAATTCGGCGATGTAGTAGATCGCGTTCGGCTCGCGGATCTCGCGGAACGAAAGCGGCATGCTCACCCCGGTGAGGGAGACCGCCTTGCCCTCGACGCGGGCCGCCACCGGTTGTGCCGTGGCACCGAGCACCTTCTTCAACACCACGATGTTGAGCATGCCCCGGCTGCGCGAACGCTTGATGCCGTACTCGTGTGCCACCTTCGGCGGCAGCATGTCGGTGGTGAGCGCATTGTAGTGCACGACATACTCGCCGAAATCCTGCATGTTCTCGGCCGATGCCGGCATCGCCCAGACAAGCACCGCCAGCAGTGCCACCAGCCCCTGGAACCATGCTCTCGGGATACGCATCACGTCCTCCTTTGCTCGGTTCTTCGTTTTCTCGTTACTGTGGCGACAGCCCCGGATCAGATGGTCATGTCACCCTCGATCATCCCGATGGTACACCCCCCCTTGGCGATCCGGAAGCCCGCGCAGCCCGCTCAGCCATCCCGGAAGCCGGCACCGCGGGCCATCCGGGAGCCACACCCTCGTTTGCGGACGGCGCGCAGCGCCACTCCTGGTCATTCCGGACGGTGCGCAGCACCCACCTTGAGGAGTCAACCCGGAAAGCGCGAAGCGCCAACCTTGAGTCATTCCGGACTCGCCGAAGGCGAGATCCGGAATCCAGGAAATGAATGCACACCAATGGCATGGATCAGCATGGTTTCTGGATTCCGGGTCTCGCTCGCACCGCTCGCTTGCCCGGAATGACAAGGGAGAAAAGAACCGCTCACTTGCCTGGAATGACCCCGCTCTCCCGTCATTCCGGACTCGTCGAAGGCGAGATCCGGAATCCAGAAAAGGGAATGAACCACAATGGCACGGAGTCTGTGTGGTCTCTGGATTCCGGCTCGCGCGTCCCGGCTGGCGCCGGGTCGCTTGGCCGGAATGACAGAGAAAGCGCCGCCCGCCCACAACGACCGTTACCACCGTACTCCCGGACGACACGGAAATAACAAAGACAAAGAGATTTTTCTCTGCGTGCTCTGTGCCTCTGTGCTCTCTGCGTCATGGATCGATTACGACGGAAATCGTCCGCTTTCCGTGGATTCAGTGGGTTCCGTGGCTGTTCTTCCAGCTTCCAGCTTCGAGCTTCTCCCGGAGTATAGCCCACTCCGTCTCGGCAGACAGACATTTCGTACTGCGGTTTTCGGCAGGCCTTGGCAGGCCGTCAGGAAGCCGCGACCTCGGTTTGTGTCGTCTCGACGGCAGGCAGGGGCGAGGTCAGGCGGGCATGCATGGCCTCGAGGGCGGCGAGATCCTCACGGAAGACCTCGCGCTGGGATTCCAGCTCCCGCAGGCGCTCGTCGAGCACCTCCCGGGATTCGCTGATGCGCCGCAGGGTCTCGAGATGCTTGTCCATGGCCTTCTTGTGATCCTTGATCTGGGCCACCAGGGGATTCATGACCTCGCGCAGCCAGACTTCCGCCTCCTGGTTGGCCCGGAAGAAGATGCTGCGGGCCTGCGCGACCAGGGTGACGAAGAAGCGCTTGACCACGATGCTCTGTTCGGTCATGGCCGTGACCGGGCTGTTGCGGAAGGCCTCGGCCTCCATCATGAGCCGGTGCAATGCCTGGTGATAGCTGTCGACCGAAAAACCCCGTGGCGTGAGTTCCGGCAGGCCGTGCTCCTCGTGGAACTTGCGGTAGGTGGCGCGGATGAGCTTGCGCGTCTGTTCCGCCTGGTCCGCGGCCTGGTTCATGATCTCGTGCGCGCTCTCGAAGAAGGCCGCCATGGCCTGGCGCAGGCCACGGGTGGTCCAGGCGCCCGTCATGGCCTCGCGCGTCTGCCGGATGAGGCGGTCGAAGGATTCGAGGCTCAGCGCCGCGAGCAGCTCGCGCGCCTGCTGCTGCAGCACGCGGCGGCTGGCCTGGAAACTTTCCACGCTGCGCATGTAGGCGGCCTGTTCCTCGCGTGACTTGCGCATGAGCTCGTGCAGCACGTCGGCGTTCCTGCCGCGCAGCGAACGCAGGCTCTCCAGTTCCTTTTCGGTCTGGGCCAGGCGTCCGGCCAGCATGTCCCGGATCTCGGTCTGCAGGCCGCCGACCCGCTCCAGCACATGTTCCCTCAGCATCTGCTGGCGGTTCGGGAGCACCGTCTGGGAGAGGTGTTCCTCGAGATCCGGAAGCCGGCTGCGCTCGAGCAGCGCCGCATCCCCGCGCACCTTGGCCACCAGCCCCTTCTGGGCCGAAACCGGAAAGACGCGATCGGCATCGATGTTGAGCTGCTCGGCCACCTTGCGCACCTGGGTGCGGATGATGCCGTTGATCTCGAACTCCTCCTTGAGATCGTCCCACAGGATGTCGATCTTGTTCAGCGCCACGATGCGATGACTGCCGCCCTCGCCGTTTCTGCTGTCGACGTGCAGATGGTGTTCCCACATCTCCAGATCCGAGCGCGTCACCCCGGTGTCCGCGGCCAGGATGAAGAGCACGGCCTGCGCCGAGGGGAGCATGCTCAGGGTCAGCTCGGGCTCGGTGCCCAGCGCGTTCAGCCCGGGCGTGTCGAGGATCACCAGCCCGTGTCTCAACAGGGGATGGGGAAAGCTGATCAGGGCATGGCGCCACTTGGGGATCTCGACCCGTTCGGGCAGGCGGCCGGTCTTGCGGTATTCGGCATCCTGGCTCTCGTCGTAGAGCCCAAGGGCGCGCGCCTCCTCGAGCGGCACCTCGCGGGTGCGCATCACCTCGCGGAAGGTCTGCGCCATCTGCTCGGCGTCGTCGACATCGAGCGGCATGTGGACCCAGCTGTCGGGAGATTCCCGGAACTCCGCGATGGAACGATCGTCGCGCCGCGTCTCGATGGGCAGCAGACGCACATAGGCCTCGTCCGCCTCGGCATCGTAGAACAGCTCGCTCGGACACATGGTGGTGCGGCCGGCCTCGGAAGGCAGCAGGCGGCGCCCGTAGTCGGCGAAGAAGATGGCGTTGATGAGTTCGGTCTTGCCGCGCGAGAACTCCGCGACGAACGCCAGGGTGAGGCGATCCCGGCGGATGGCCTCCATGGTCTCGTAGAGACGCAGGTCGTCCTCGCCCACCTCGAGGCGATGCGCATCCAGCCAGGACTGGAAGGCCTCGAGCGATTCGAGCACCTGCCGTTTCCAGGTGTCATAGGCCGAGAGCCGTTCCGCCAGGCGATCCTGCGACATTCCCTATCCTCCCGTGCACTGAATCCATGGCGCGTGCGGCGCTGGCGACGCGCACCCGTTCAGCAAGCTCTAGCGACCGCGCCACGGGAAACTTGAAGCCGGAACCCCGTGATCCGGTTCACCTTTCCGGTGCAGGGATTCCCCTGGGCAGGATGCGGGGAGCGTGGATGCGGACCCGTTTCTCGCGCCCGCCCTCGCCGGAGAGCAGGCGAACGTCGCTTCTGGCCACGCCGCACGCCTCGGCGAGGAAGGCGCACAGATGACGGTTGGCGCGCCCCTCCACCGGCGGCGCGGTGATGCGGATCTTCAGCCGGTCGCCATGCCGACCGACGATCTCGTCGCGCCGGGCGCGGGGCTGGACATGGACGTCGAGGATCAGATCCTCCCCGTCCCACCGCCAGGGTTCGCTCACCGCAACAGCACCCCGAACAGCGGCAGAATCAGCATCTTGGCCACCATGATGGCGAGGATGGCCAGCAGGGGGCTGAGGTCGATGCCGGATATGGGCGGCAGAAGCCGCCGGAAGGGCCGCAGCACCGGTTCGGCCAGGCTGTGGACGATGGAGACCACCGGATTCCAGGTACCGGGACTGATCCAGCTGAGGATGGCCTGGATGACGATGGCGAAGAGGAACACGTTGAAGACCATCTCGACGAGAGTGGCGAGCGTCACCACGAATCCGACCCAGGGCTGCATGCCGCCGCGCAGC
>JALVEM010000060.1 GCA_027030825.1 Thiohalobacter sp. | reverse complement strand
AGGTGTTTCGTACCGAGGCCTGGCTGCGCAGCTTTCACGTGGAATCCGCGCTCGACTACGTGGCCTCGAAGGCATGGAAGCAGCAGCCGAACTTCCAGCGCTTCATCGAGGCGCGAGCCGATCGCCTGCGAGCGCAGGGCAGGGAGATCGATCTGCTGGAATGAGGATACAGAATACAGAATACAGAATATAGAATTCAGAATTCAGAAGCTGGAAGCTGGAAGCTGGAAGCTGGAAGAAAAGCTGCGGAAGCACACGGAAAACATGGAAGGGATGTCCAGCCACGAAATCCTCGAAACCCATGAAAGGAATGATCGCTTCCGGATGGACCCATGCTGCCGTGACCGAAAGTTTCCTGGATTCCGGATCGGCACTTCGTGCCGTCCGGAATGACAGTCGGAGCATCATTTCGGCCAGGCGAGCGGTTTTCTTCTTCTGTCATTCCGGGCGAGCGGTTTCTCTTATCCCGTCATTCCGGGCGAGCGGTTTCTCTTCTTCCGTCATTCCGGGCGAGTGAAGCGAGACCCGGAATCCAGAAACCACGCCGATCCATGCCGCCGTGGCGAAAGTATCCTGGATTCCGGATCGGCGCTCCGCGCCGTCCGGAATGACAGTTGGGGCATCATTTCGGCCAGGCGAGCGGTTTTTCTTCTGTCATTCCGGGCGAGCGGGTTCTCATATCCCGTCATTCCGGGCGAGCGAAGCGAGACCCGGAATCCAGAAACCACGCCGATTCATGCTGCTGTGATTGATGTTTCTTCTGGATCCCGGATAGACCGCTGCGCGGTCTTCCGGGATGACTGAGGGTGGGTGTTGCGCGCCATCCGGGATCACCAGGGAAGCGGCCACGGAAGCACACGGAAAAGCACAGGGAGGTGCCGCACGCTCTTCGTCAAGGCGGACGGTCTATTCCTTGTCTTCCTGGGTGAACCACTCCAGGCCTTCCTGGGAGACGAGATGGATCATGCCCCGGGAGAGGGAAATGCACTGCTGGCGCTCGAATTCCTTGAGGATGCGCGAGATCACCTCGCGGCTGGTGCCCAGCTCCTGGGCCAGTTCAGAATGGGTGATGCGCAGGGGGCGACCGCCCGACCGCTCGAACTGGGATCCCAGGAAGCAGGCCAGACGGAGATCGAGGCGTCGGAAGGCGATGTCCGAGACCAGCGAGATGATGTCCGTGAGGCGCTGCGTGAGCGTGAGGATCACATAGTCCCGAAACGCCCGGGAACGGTCGAGGAAGGTGCGGAACTGCTCCGCGCTGATGACCAGGCCCCGGATCGGCGTCACGGCCATCGCCGAGGCCGGGTAGGGCTGCTGGCTGAACATGGCGTTGAGGCTCAGCAGGCACAGATCGCCCGGCTCCACCCGATACAGCGTCATCTCCCGGCCTTCCGGTGAATTCTTGAACACCCGCACGGTACCTTCGATCAGCCACATGAAATTGGTGCAGGGCGAGGACTCGCTGAACAGCAACGTGCCGCGGTCGAAATTCATGATGGTGGCCTTGTTCACGAACTGCAGCGCGTTCTCGTCGACGAACGGACGCAGATCGGGATATTTCTCGAGCAGTTCGAGGTACTGGGAATGCGGGGAATCGGGCAGGGGCTGACTCATGACACTGTATCTCATCCGGTGTCGGGCGTTCACATCATGGCTTCATCTTTGCCCGACGAGAGGGAATGGTCTGTAACCAGTGTCACACAGGTGTCCGACCGCAACAAGCCGCACAGAATCCTGCTCTATTCGAATATTTGAAATCGATTTCAGTCTGCCGGACTCGACAGCGCGTCCAGGGTCCAGCGACGACCGGTGTATGGCCGGCTCTCGTCCGAGAGCAGCCAGAGAAAGGCGCGCATCAGCTCCGGATCGTCCGGCGGCCGCAGACGGCTCGCATCCTCGGCAGGGAAGGCCAGCTTGCGCATGGGGGTGCGGACGATGCCGGGATCCAGAATGTTGAAGCGGATGGGCGTGTTGGCCTCGGTCTCTTCGGCGAAGATGCGAGTCAGTGTCTCCAGCCCGCTCTTGGAAACGGCATAGGCGTTCCAGTAGGCGCGCGGGTGAACGGCCACCTCGTCGGAGACGGCGACCACCGAGGCCGATTCGCTGCGCGCCAGCAGCCCCATCAGGCTCCGGGTGAGCAGGAAGGGCGCGGTCAGGTTCACCTGCAGAAGGTGCATCCAGTGCGCGGTGTCCGTATGGATCAGCGGACGGAGGGTTGCCTGCAGCGCGGCGTTGTGCACCAGGCCGTCGAGCCGGCCGAACTCCTTCTCGAGCGTCTCCGCGAGCGTCAGGTAGTCGGCCTCCTTTGCACCGGCGAAATCCATGGGATAGAGAGCGGGGCGGACATGGCCCGCCTCGGTGATGGCGTCGTCCACCGCCTCCAACGCAGGAATGCTGCGGTCCAGCAGTATCAGTTCGGCCCCGTGCGCCGCCAGCGTCTCGGCCAGCGGACGGCCGATGCCGCCGCCGGCGCCCGTGAGCAGTATGACACGCCCCGAAAGCAGGTCGGGTG
Organism: Thiohalobacter sp.; assembly: GCA_027030825.1. Classification (GTDB taxonomy): domain Bacteria; phylum Pseudomonadota; class Gammaproteobacteria; order Thiohalobacterales; family Thiohalobacteraceae; genus J048. The sequence continues at coordinate 2,454 of JALVEM010000060.1, read as the reverse complement.
CGGGGGACCAGTCGTGAATCATCAGTGGCTCCCGGTGAAGGAATGTGGCGGGATTATACAGGTCGCTGCCGGTATGCGAGCTCGGCGGCGGTCTCGCCGCTGCGCACTGCGCTCTCCAGTGTGGCCGGCAGGCTGGTGGCGGTCCAGTCGCCGGCCAGCATCAGACCGGGCAGTCCGCAGTCGGCTCCGGGCCGCGCACGCTCTGCCTCGGGCGTGGCGAGAAAGGTGGCGCGCCGCTCGCGCACCTGCCAGGCCACGGGTTCCGTCGCCGGCCAGCCGGTACAGCGTTCCCGCAACAGCGCATGCGCTCGTCGGGCCGGCGAATCCATGGCGTCGAGTGCCCGGTTTGCGGCTGGTCCGCTGGCCACCAGCGCGAGACGCCCACGCGCACCCAGCGGCGTATGGTCGAACACGAACTGATATGGCGCCGCTTCCAGCCCGATCAGCGGGGCAGGCAGAGGCGGCGGCTCCGGATATTCGAGCCACAGGGTGGTGATGGGCGAAGGGACGAGCCTCTCCAGGCGACGGCACAAGGCGCCGGTGCCGGGGATGCCTGCCAGCAGGCGTGCGGCAGACCAGGGAGGAGTCGCGAGAATGATCCGGCCTTCGAGGCGGGCGCCATTGCGGCACTGCACCCGCCATTGCCCGGCCCGGGCCTCGAGTGCGACGGCGCGATGCCGGAAACGGACCTGGCCACCGAGCCGACGGATCCGGTGCACGGCTGGCTCCGGGAAGATGGCCGACAACGGCCGGCGCGGAATCCACAGATCCGCCCGCCGGGCCGGGGGACGGAAGGTCTCGCGCAGCACCCGGGCGAACAGGCGGGCACTGGCCTGCTCCGGATCGGTGTTCAGTGCCGAGACGCAGAGGGCATGCCACAGCCGCCGGCACAGGGACGGGGGCTGGGCCAGCCCGTCCAGCCATTCCTGCACCGTGCTCTCTTCCGATGGGGTATTGAACAGGATATCCGGCAGACAGGCGGCGAAGGCGAATCGTTCGGGCAGGGCGATTCCGCGGGCACGGACCAGGCCTTCGATCAGATGCAGCGGCCAGGGGCGTCGGGACGTACCGAGTTCGAGACATTCGGCCGCGGGGCGGTGCATGCGGAGCCGCAGCGGCAGGCGCAGAAAGGCCTGTTCCGGATCCAGACCCAGGCGGGTGATCCGCTCGATGACCCGGGTGCAGGCGCACAGCAGCAGATGCTGGCCGTTGTCGTGGATTCGACCGCCATGGTCGATGCTGCGCGCCCGGCCGCCGGAGATGGGCGCGGCTTCGAGCACGATCACCGGCTCGCCGCGTTCGGCCAGGGCCAGTGCGGCGGTCAGACCGCTCCAGCCGGCACCGATCACGATCACGGGCTGCTTCATGGCCCGGTATGCGCGGCGCCGCCTTGCGTTCGAGTCTGTCGCCGTTCGTGCCGGTAGGTGCGCCAGGCGATCCAGAGCTTGCGGATGGGTGTCAGCTCGATCCGGTGTTCCATGACACGAAAGCCGTCGAGGCGGATCTCCTCGAGCGTGGCCCGATAGATGGCGGCCATGATCAGCCCGGCGATCTGGCCGGGGCGGTCGGCCTCCGGCAGGCTCTCGAGCGCCCGGTCATACCATTCGATGGTCCGGGCATATTCGAATGCGAGCAGTTTCTCGAGATTTTCCGAATGCTGCAGCGACAGCAGGCTCGCGGGAGTGACACCGAAGCGTTGCATGTCTTCCCGAGGCAGGTAGATGCGTCCACGCTGGGCATCCTCGCGAACATCACGCAGGATGTTGGTGAGCTGGAAGGCGATGCCCAGATCCCGGGCATAGTCGAGCGTCCGATGATGACTGTAACCGAAGATCTCGGCCGAAAGGATGCCCACCACGCCGGCGACGCGATACAGGTAGAGCTTGAGGTCGCTGAAGGTGTCGTAGTGGAAGCGTTCGAGATCCATCGCCATGCCGTCGATGATTTCATGGAAATAGGCTGGCTGGAGCTCGCGTTCCCGTACCGCCGGTGCCAGTGCCCGGGTGACGGGGTGTTCCGGCCGGCCTTCGAACAGCCGGTCGATCTCGGTGCGCCACCAGTCGAGCTTCAGGCGCGCCACGCCGACGTCGGAACATTCGTCCACCGCGTCGTCGACCTCGCGGCAGAAGGCGTAGAGGGCCGTGATGGCGCGGCGCTCGAAGTCGGGCAGGAAGCGGAAGCTGTAGTAGAAGCTGGAGCCGCTGCGCGCTGCCTTCTGCTGGCAGTATTCGTCGGGAGTCATGTTGGGGGAGAATACAGAATTCGGAATACAGAATACAGAATTCAGAATTCAGAATTCAGAATTCAGAAGCAAGAAGCTGGAAGCTAGAAGCTGGAAGAATAGCCACGGAAGCACACGGAAAACACGGAAATGTACTTTCGGATTTCATCGTTCCCGAACGCAGAGGGGATTGTTTTTTCAGCAACGAAAACCTCCTTTCGTGGGTTTCGTGG
>JALVEM010000059.1 GCA_027030825.1 Thiohalobacter sp. | reverse complement strand
TCATTCCGGCCGAACGAGCGGAGCGAGCGAGAGCCGGAATCCAGAAACCACGCTCGTGTTTGCCACTGTGGTCTATGCTTGTTCTGGATCCCGGATAGCCCGCTGTGCGGGCTTCCGGGATGACCGGGGTGGTGTAGGAGTCAATCCGGGCGAGGCGCTCCTCTCTTTGGTCATTCCGGGCGAGCGTTTTTTCTCCTCCGTCATTCCGGGCGAGCGAAGCGAGACCCGGAATCCAGAAACCGCGCCGATCCATGCCGCTGTGGTTTGCTCCATTCCTGGATTCCGGATAAGCGCTGCGCGCTTTCCGGAATGACCAAAGGTGCGGATTCCGGATCAGCGCCGTGCACCGTCCGGAACAACGGTGTGTTCTTCCTGCTTCCAGCTTCTAAAGCTTGATCTTCCCCTCGGTCCCCGCCATCAGATTGCGGATGTTGCTGCGGTGCCGCCAGAAGAGGAGCAGGCTCATGGCGGCGGTGGCCCAGACGAAGGCGGGTTCGGGGCGCAGCCAGGCCATCCAGAGCGGGGCGAGTGCGGCGGAGACCAGGGCCGAGAGCGAGGAGATGCGGGTGAGGAAGGCGGTGGCCAGCCAGGTCGCGGCGCAGGCCAGCCCCACGATCGGCGCCCAGCCGAGCAGGACGCCGAGCGCGGTGGCCACGCCCTTGCCGCCGCGGAAACCGAACCACACCGGGTAGAGGTGGCCGAGGAAGGCCGCAAACCCGGTGGCGGCGAGTACCGGGCCCGGCTGCCCCAGCCAGCGGGCGAGGAGTACGGCCAGGGTGCCCTTGAGCAGATCGCCGAGCAGGGTGAGCGCTCCGGCCTTCTTCCCGCCCACCCGCAGCATGTTCGTGGCGCCCGGATTGCCCGAGCCGACCCCGCGCGGGTCCGGGCCGCCCAGCCAGCGGGCCACGAGGATGGCCGAGGAGACCGAGCCGAGCAGATAGCCGGCGAGCACGACGAGCAGGCCGGTGGGCGTGAGCAGCATGTCCATGGGCGCTATTGGACGGCCTCGCCCGGTTGAAGGTCAAGCGCAAATCCCGGAACATCCCATGCCGGCAAGCACGGGGAAGCACATGGACATCGTTTTCATACGCGATCTGCGGGTGGATGCCATCATCGGCATCTACGACTGGGAACGTCGCATTCGGCAGACGCTCTCCTTCGATCTCGAGATGGCCGCCGACATCGCGCGTGCGGCCGCCACCGACGCCATCGAGGACACGCTCGACTACAAGGCGGTGGCCAAGCGCATCATCGCCTTCGTCGAGGCGAGCGAGTTTCAGCTCGTCGAGACACTGGCCGAGCGGGTCGCGGCCCTGGTGCGCGAGGAATTCGGCGTGCCCTGGGTGCGACTGACGCTCAACAAGACCGGCGCCGTGCGCGGTGCGCGCGACGTGGGGGTGATCATCGAGCGCGGCGAGCGGCCGGCATGATCCGTGTCCATGTGAGCATCGGCAGCAACGTCAGGCCGGAAGAACACGTCTGCCGGGCGGCCGGGCTGTTGCGCGAGGCGTTCGGCGAGGTCGCCTTCTCGCCGGTCTACCGCAATCCCGCGGTGGGCTTCGAGGGCGAGGACTTCCTGAATCTGGCGGCCGCCTTCGATACCGCGCTCGCGCCCGAGGCGCTGGTGGCGCGGCTGCACGAGATCGAGACGGCCTGCGGCCGCACGCGCGGACCGGAGAAGTTCGCGCCCCGGACGCTCGATATCGATCTGCTGCTCTACGGGGATCTGGTCATGGCCTCGGACGACCTGGTGCTGCCGCGGCCGGAGATCCTGCAGCATGCCTTCGTGCTCCGGCCGCTGGCGGAGCTCTCGCCCGAGCTTCTGCATCCGGTCGCGGGCCGTTCCCTGCAGACGCTCTGGGAGGCGTTCGAGGGGGCGCGCGAGGGTCTGGATCCCGTCCGTCTGGACTGTCTGGATCCCGGTGCGCCGTGACGGATCCCTGGGCGATCCCCGTGGACTGGCCGCCGCCCTCGCCCGAGGCGCTGGCGCACGGTCGCCGGGTACAGGCCGCTGTCGATGCGGCCATCGAGGCCGCCGGAGGCGCCTTGCCCTTTGCCGATTACATGGAGTGCGTCCTGCATGCGCCGGGGCTGGGCTACTACAGCGCCGGCGCCCGCAAGTTCGGCGTCGGTGGGGACTTCGTCACCGCGCCCGAGCTCACGCCGCTGTTCGGTGCATGCCTGGCGAATGCCGTGGCGCCGGTGCTGGAGACCACGGGGGGAGATCTGCTCGAGATCGGGCCGGGCAGCGGGCGACTGATGGCGGATCTGGCCGGCGCGCTCGATCGGCTCGGTCGGCTGCCGCGTCGCATCCTGCTGCTCGAGCGCAGTGCCGAGCTGCGCGAACGGCAGCGCGAGACGCTGGCCCAGGCGCTTCCGGAATCCAAGTACTCGAGAGTGGCATGGCTGGAGCACTGGCCCGAGGGCTTCGTCGGCGCGGTGGTGGCCAACGAGGTGCTCGATGCCTTCGCCGTGGAACGGTTCCGGATCACGCCGGAGGGCGCCGAGCGGTTCCATGTCGTGCGCCGGGCGGACGGCTGGGACTGGGCGCTGCAGCCGGGCGCGGGCCGGTTCGCCGAGGCCGTCCGGGCGTTGCGCGAGCGTCACGACCTGCCGCCGGGCTTCGTCGGCGAGTGGTGTCCCGGGCTCGAGGCCTGGATCGCGGGGCTGGCCGAGGCACTGGCACAGGGGGCGGTGATCCTGATCGACTACGGTGAAGGCGCGCGCGCGCGTTATCGCCCGGAGCGCAGCGGGGGCACGCTCAAGTGCCACTACCGGCACCGGATGCACGAGGATCCGCTGCTGCTGCCCGGCCTGCAGGACATCACCGCCGATGTCGATTTCACCGCGGTGGCCGAGGCGGCACGACGTGGCGGCATGGCGGTGGCCGCCTTCGTGACCCAGGCGGAATTCCTGATGGATGCCGGGATCGAGGCGGCCTTCGAGGCCCAGGCTGGCAGCGTGCCGGGTCCGGCGCTGTGGCGCACGGCCCAGGCGGTGCGCACGCTCATGCTGCCGGGCGAGATGGGCGAGCGGGTCCGGGTGATGCTGTTGACCCGGGGGCTGGATCGGCCGTTGCCGGGATTCCGTGGGCGGGGCCGGCTCGCCGAGCTGTAACAGGAAGGCAAGGGGAGGCGCAAGACTTGGAATTCATTCAGATCGTGGTGCTGGCCGTGGTCCAGGGGCTGACCGAGTTCCTGCCCATCTCGAGTTCGGCGCATCTCATTCTGGTGCCGGTGCTGCTGGACTGGCCGGATCAGGGGCTGGCCTTCGATGTCGCCGTCCATGTCGGCACCCTGACGGCGGTGGTGACCTATTTTCGCGAGGAACTCATGGCCATGTTTCGAGACTGGCTGGGCAGTCTCGCGGGCGGCGGCCTGCGGGGGGATGCCCGGCTGGCCTGGGGCGTGCTGCTCGGCACCCTGCCGGCGGCCCTGGCCGGCCTGCTGTTTCACGAGACCGTGGAGACCACGCTGCGCTCGCCGCTGGTGATCGCCTGGGCCACGATCGGTTTCGGCGTGCTGCTCGGCGTGGCCGACTACCTGGGCCGACGTGGTGGACGCAGCGAGCATCAGCTGACCTGGATCGACGTGATGGTGGTCGGTCTGGCCCAGGCGCTGGCGCTCGTCCCCGGCACCTCGCGCTCCGGCATCACCATGACCGCGGCCCTGTTTCTCGGCTTTTCGCGCGAGGGGGCCGCCCGCTTCTCCTTTCTGCTGTCGATTCCGCTGATCCTCCTGGCCGGCGGTTACGAGGCCCGCAAGCTGGTGCTGTCCGAGTCGCCGGTCGACTGGAGCGTGCTCGGCTGGGGAATCCTGCTCTCTGCAATCAGCGCCTATCTGTGCATTCACTATTTTCTGAAAATCATTCGCCGCATGGGCATGCAGCCGTTCGTGGTCTATCGGCTGCTGCTGGGGGGGTATCTGCTGTGGGTCTTTGCCTGAGCCGTCGGCCTGTCGAAAATGTTTACTCGGCCCCGAACCTGAATGGGGCCGGCGAATCAATGGGTTGCTCGATCGGGCGTGTCGGTCTTCCTGACAGGGAGGAATAAAGCCGGGTCTGGAATCATCACACCTGTTGTGTGCGAAGCGGGTATATTCAGGAACATAGCCATCCGATGGGGGGTTGGCCTGGAATCTGCTAATTCAGGCGCATACCGGATTTCGTGACTGGCGATTTCTCTGGACGGGGATCTGATCGATGAAGCGCGGCTGTCGTTGCCTGTGGCTGCTCTGGGGCATGTTCATCGCCTTCGGCGTGACGTTGGCCTCCGAACTGCCGGCACCTCCCGGGATGCCGGCCACGGCCGAACAGCCATCGACACCGGCCGGAGCGGCAGCGCCGTCCGGGGCGGACGCTTCCCTGGTCGCCACGCTGCCGTCCGGGGCGCCGGCACCGACACCCTCACCCTGGCCGCTGATCGCCCTCGCCGGACTGCTTCTCTTCATCGTGCTGGTCATCCATCTCCTGCGTCTGCGTCGCCGTCGACCGTTTCAGTGAGGCGATCGCGCGGATGCGCGCCTCCCGGAGCCGTTCGCGGATGGCCTCGCCATGCAGACCGGCGCGGGCGAACTCCCCGCCCCGGATGCGGGCCGCCACGGCGTAGGCGCGCCGCAGCCAGTCTCCCTGGGGCCAGGGATCCCGTTCATGGCCCTTGCGGCCCCGGGCGTCGGCCTCGCAGGCGACCAGGAAACCCTCGAGCAGTTCGGGTCTCCGCCAGGCATCGAGGCGATCGAACAGGTCGACGATCGTCGCCGGGCGCAGTTCCAGGGCCCGATGGGCGAGGCCGTGCCAGCGCACCACACGTTCGGCGAGCTCGCGCCAGGCGTTGGGAATCCGCAGACGCTCGCACATTCCGTGCAGCAGGGCGACGCCGCGTTCCTCGTGGCCGATGTGCCGGGGCAGCAGCTCCGCCGGGGTCTCGCCCTTGCCCAGATCGTGGACCAGGGCCGCGAAGCGGATCCGGGTGTCCTTCGTCAGTTTCGCCGCCGCATCG
>JALVEM010000058.1 GCA_027030825.1 Thiohalobacter sp. | reverse complement strand
CATCAGCTCGATGCCGCGACGGCGTTCCTCGAGCTGCAGGCCACGGATGAAGTTGTACTTGTCACCCGATATGCGCGTCTCGGTGGCGGCATCGCGCAGGATCACCGGCCGCAGAAAGACCATCAGATTGCGCTTGGTCTTGGTGGTGCGGCGGGACTTGAAGAGGTTTCCGAGCACCGGCAGATCGCCCAGCAGGGGCACCTTCTGCACCGATTCGGTGAGCTGGTCGCTGATGAGTCCGCCGAGCACCACCACCTGGCCGTCGCGCACCATCACGCTGGTGCTGATGGAACGCTTGTTGGTGACGATGTCGGAGGCCCCGGCCACGCCGGTCTCGCTGATGCTCGAATTCTCCTGATCGATGTCGAGCTTGATCGAATCGCCCTCGTTGATCTGCGGCGTCACCTTCAGCTTCAGGCCCACGTCCTGGCGCTGGATGGTCTGGAAGGGATTGGTGGCGCCCTGGTTCGCCCCGGTGTTGGTGAACTGCCCGGTGATGAAGGGCACGTTCTTGGCCACCACGATCTCTGCCTCCTCGTTGTCGAGGGTCACCAGGCTGGGGGTCGAGAGAATGTTGGTGTTGCTGTCGTTGGCCAGCAGCTTGACCAGTGCGCCCAGATTGAGGATCTCGGTACCGAGGATGGTGGACGTGCCCTCGAAGTAGCCGATGCTGAATCCGTTGCCGACCGCCAGCGGATTGGCCGCCGCCGTGTTGATCGGCGTGGTGTTGTCGAAGTTGGTGCCGCCGATGACACCGGTCTTGTTCACGTCCGTGGTGGCGCGCCACTGGACGCCCAGCTCCATCGCCCGGTCGAAGCTGATCTCGGCGATGACCGCCTCGATCAGCACCTGGGCACGGCGAATGTCGAGCTGGCGGATGACGTTCTGCAGCGAGCGGAAGACGTCCGGCGGGGCATTGATCACCAGTGCATTGGCCGCGGCGTCGGCCTGGATGCTGACCTTGCCGACCTGCGGACCGGCCTTCTTCTTCTGTTCCGCCTCGATCGACGAACTCACGCCCGTGAGCACCTTCACCAGATCCTCGGCCTTGGCGTATTTCAGGTAGACGACATGGGTGTTGCCGCCCTGCTGCAGCGGGGTGTCGAGGTGAGAGATGAGCGCCCGAAGCCGCAGCCTCCGGGAGCGGTCGCCACCGAGCAGCACGCTGTTGGTGCGCTCGTCCGCGATCACCACCGGTCCGCCCGCCTGGGCCTGCTGCCCCGGCTGCGTCCGCCGCAGGCTGTTGAGGATGCGAACCACCTCGGCCGCCGAGGCATGCTGCAGCGGAATCACCTCGATCTCGCTGCTGCTTTCCTGGTCGATCCGGCGGATGATCTCCACCAGCCGTTCGACATTGGCGGCACGGTCGGAGATGATCAGCACGTTGGTCGCCGGATAGGCCGCCAGGTGGCCCTGCTGGGGCACCAGCGGCCGCAGGATGGGCACCAGCTGCGCCGCCGGCACGTGTTCGATCGGCACCACCCGCGTGACCATCTGGTCACCCTCTGCCGGCACCTTTCCCGGCTCCGTCGGAATGCTGTCCTGCTTGGCGTTGACGTCCGGCACGATCTTGATCACCCGCCCGCTGGGCACGGCGGCGAAACCGTGCACGCGCAGGATGGAAAGAAAGACCTGATACACCTCCTCGGTGTTCATCGGCCGCGCCGAGATGACCGTGACCTTGCCCTTCACGCGCGGATCCACGATGAAATTCTTCCCGGTCACGTCGGCGACCGTGCCGATCAGCGCCGAGATGTCGGCATCCTTGAGATTCAGCGTGATCTCCTCGGCCAGTGCCTGGACGGATGCGAACAGCAGGGCCAGCCACAGCGGCCACCATTTCATTCTCATTCTGTCAGTCGAGCCAGTCATGATTCCTGCCTTGTTCTTCGGTCACAGCCCCTATGATAAGCGGAACGAGAGATCGAGTTCCCTGCGCCCGCGACGAATGTGCAGACGGATCTCGTCGGCGTCCTTCAGGTCCTGCAGCACCTGCACGCCCCGGCTCGGGCTGTCCAGCGGAATGCCGTTGACCTCGGTGACGAGGTCCCCCGGTCGCAGCCCGAGCTTGCGGAACAGTTCCGGCTTGCTGCCGGGAAACAGCCGGAATCCGTTGAATCGGTTGTTGCGGGTCTCCGGAATCGGCCGCACCAGCTCGATCAGGGAGCGGGGATTGGACCGGAGCTGCTGCCGGTAACGGCTCAGGATGGCGCCGGCATCGGCGTTGCCGGCCGCCGAGGCAGTCCGGCGACGATATCCGGACCCGCCCGCCGGAGCCGTGTCCTCGAGATTCTCCCTGGGCAGCCGGAGCGTTTCGTGCCGACCGCCCCGCCGCAGGATCACCCGGTCGGACAGGATTTCCACCAGTTCCGCATTGCCCGGCAGACGATCACCCACCTTGTACATCTTCTCCTCGCCCCGGTCCTCGGCGATGATGGCGCGCGCGAGCGCCTTGCTCCCGCTCGCCAGCACGCCGCGCAGCACCAGATTCAGACGGGTCTCGGGCGCATCGACGGGCACGCTCGGCTCGGGCCGGGCCTCGGGCACGGCATCGGCCTTGCCCATGAGATGCCACTGGGCGATGCGCGAATAGTCACGGTCGGGCGCCCGTGAAACAGGCGTGGCGACAGGCTGTGTCGTGCTGCGCACATCGTCCGCGGTCGGCTCGGGAATCAGCAGCCAGGTGAGCTGCGAGAGCTGCCAGGCCAGCGCGCCCAGCAGTACCAGAGTGGCGCCCAGCGCCAGCCTCTGCCCGCGTGCGCCGGTCAGCCACGCCTTGATGTGTCGAGTCTGCATCCTGCTGTCGTCAGCTCTCTGGCGCCTTGTGCCGTCGGCCGCGCCGCTTTCCGGCATGGCGCTGTTTCTTCCCTTCCGCCCCTGTGCGGCCCCGGCCACGGGGACGATGATGCCCGTGGCCATGATGCCTTCTCGCCCGTTCACGCCTCACCGGCGGCGCGAGCTCGGCGAGCAGGCTTTCCTCCACCGGCTCGACCGGGATCTTGTGCCCGATGTACTCCTCGATCTCGGGCAGCGAGTAGACGTAGTTCTCGCAGGCGAAACTGATGGCCTCGCCGGTCGATCCGGCCCGGGCAGTCCGGCCGATGCGGTGCACATAGTCTTCCGGATCCTGCGGCAGATCGAAATTGAACACGTGCGTGATGTCGGGGATGTGCAGCCCCCTTGCCGCCACGTCCGTGGCCACCAGCACCGGCAGCTCACCCTGCTGGAAGCGCTCGAGCAATCGCAGACGCTTCTTCTGTGGTACATCGCCCGAAAGAATCGCAGCTTTAATTCCGTTCCCTTCCAGCGAGGCCCAGACTCGTTCCGCTGCCTGCTTGGTGTTCACGAAGACGAGCGAACGGGGTGGCGCCAGGCTGCGCAGCAGCCCCACCAGCAGCGGCAGCTTTTCCTCGTTGGCCGTGTGATAGAGACGCTCCGTCACCTTGTCCGCGGTGACGCGCTCGGGCTCGACCCGGATCAGCTTCGGGTCGTTCATGTGTTCGTAGGCGAGCTCCATTACCCGATAGGACAGGGTGGCGGAGAACAGCAGCCCGAGGCGTTTCTCCGGAGGCGGGCAGCGCCGCAGCAGGTAGCGGACATCCCGGATGAAGCCGAGATCGAACATGCGGTCCGCCTCGTCGATCACCACCACCTGCACCGCCTTGAGCGTATAGAGACGCTGCTTGTAGTAGTCGATCAGACGGCCGGGCGTGCCGATGAGCACATCCACGCCCTCTTCGAGTCGGCGACGCTGGCTGTCGTAGCCGGTGCCGCCATAGACCACGCCGAAACGCAATCCTGTATGCGCACCGAGCAGGCGCGCGTCGTCGTGAATCTGGACCGCCAGCTCGCGCGTGGGCGCCACGATCAGGGCGCGCACCGGGTTGCCTCGCACGCCCTCGACGGGCGGGCGAGTCAGGAGATGCTGGAACGTGGCGATGAGGAAGGCAGCGGTCTTGCCCGTGCCGGTCTGCGCCTGACCGGCCACGTCCTGGCCGGCGAGCGCGACCGGCAGGGTGGCGGCCTGAATCGGAGTGCAATGCGTAAACCCTGCATCTTCAAGGCCTTGCAATATCGAAGGGTGAAGATCCAGGCTGCGGAATTCGCAATCGGTCTTGAGTTCTGCTGTCATGATCGATCAAGCATACCCCATTTCGTGCTCGGGTTGGACTTGAAAACTCCTGTCCGATCCGCTTGAATGGGCGCACATTTCGCCTGCCGGCCCTGCCGGATGGAGTTCCGGCGTTCCGCCGGCGTCCCGCCCCTCCCCTGTCGGAACAGCCGCCGGTGCGGCAGAACGGCCCGGGCGACCGATTGGAGACAACACCAACAGCCAGGAGGTTCCTGCAAAGTGAGCAACATCGTCCATGTGACCGACGAGACCTTCCAGAGCGAAGTTCTCGAGTCTTCCGTGCCGGTACTCGTCGACTACTGGGCCGACTGGTGCGGGCCGTGCAAGATGATCGCCCCCATCCTCGACGAGATCGCGAGCGAATACGACGGTCGCCTCAAGGTGGCCAAGCTCAACATCGACGAGAATCAGGACACGCCGCGCAAGTACGGCATCCGGGGCATCCCCACGCTCATGCTGTTCAAGAACGGCAACGTGGAGGCCACCAAGGTGGGCGCCCTCTCCAAGTCCCAGCTGACCGCCTTTCTCGACAGCAACCTTTGAAACCGGAGCCGACGGACAGCCGCCATCGCAACGCGATGGCCTTTGACCCGGGCGCGACGGCATGCTAGCCTTCTCTGGCCTGCCACAAGAACGACTCCCTGCAGGCATGGCCCGACGGCATGCAGTCGCGTCCTCCGGGCCTCCCGGACCATGATCGGCGTTCCCGCCCGCCGCGTTCCACGGCCGGCGTTCCCGTTTTCCGAATCGATCCATCCACCATTCCCGAATCCCTGAAAATCCAGCATACCAGTGCAGACATGAACCTGACCGAACTCAAGAAGAAACCTGCCTCCGAGATCATCAGGCTTGCCGAGGAAATGGGCATCGAAGGCATGTCCCGTGCCCGCAAG
>JALVEM010000057.1 GCA_027030825.1 Thiohalobacter sp. | reverse complement strand
GACGCATCGCCGATGATAGTACGGGGTCTCCCCGTGCGAAAGTAGGTCACCGCCAGGCTCCTATCCCAGACCCCGATCGGAATCCGATCGGGGTTTTTTCATGCCGCAAGGACGAGGTAAAAAAGAAATAAAAAACGGGTCTGCCTGGCGGCAGACCCGAAGCGACGGGCAGAACCGATTCCCTTCGGTTGCGTCCGTCCATGGACGTGCCCGTATGGGAGGCGAAACCGATGATTTCGTGTGGTCAGCTTTCGCTGCCGGCTCGAATCGCAAGCCCGAGGAGTCCGGAGGCGAACAGCCAGAGGGCGCCGGGCAGGGGTACCGGCGCAGGCGCAGCCACGCCGGGGGTGGGATCGGCTTCCACGTAGTCGCTGGCGTTGTCGCCGGTCCAGGCGATCCGCGTCAGCGATTTCCCGGCGGCGACGTCGACGGCCGGTGTGCCGAACCCGGCGAACACGGCGTTCGAAAAGTCGCCGTAACCCACGGCATCGATCACCCGGTCGCCGCGGCGCAGCTGGAGGGAATCCGGACCGTTCTGGAGGTCTGCGCGGGTGTAGAGCCGGGCACCGTGGATGGCGCTGCTGTCTTCACTGCCGTCGGCGATCAGCAGCACACCGTCGGCGGGCATGGTGCCCGATAGCTCGATCACGAGATAGTCCGAACCGTTGCTGCCGTTGACGCCGATCAGCCGCAGTCCGTCGAGCGTCTCGCCCGGCCGGCCCGTCAGTTCGATAAAGGTGTTTCCTCCATCGCTGCCGGGCGCATCATAGAAAATCTCCGAGATGCTCGCGGCCTGGACGGAGACTGCAAGAAAGGCAAGGCAGGAAAATGCCGTCGCGCGCCTCGCTCCCTGAGGCGCCATCCTGGTTTCTTCCATGTCTGTTCCCCTGTGAGGTGGTTTGATGTCAGCTTTTGTCGCGGCGGCATCATACCGATATGGCGGGTTCAGTCAATATCGAAAAAATCTCAAATTCTTGTAAGCATATTCTTACGCCTCTGCCCCGCCAGTTCGTGCCTTACCGAAGCCGATGGCAGCCGCCACGCCGGTCAGCACCAGTCCGGCCAGAATCAGCAGGGGGCCGATGCCGGTGGCGAGCACACTGCCGGCCCAGGCCTGTTCGAAGACGACCGCGAGATAGAGCATCCCGGAATGCAGCAGGGTGCCAAGGATGAAGCACCAGCTGATGAGCTGCTTGAGCAGCGCAGGCACCGTCAGAAAGGCGAGCGTCAGGCCGACGGCGATGTTGAGCAGCGATTCGAGGTTGCCGTGGGCATGGGGGCCGCCCTTGATGCCGTCGACGATCTGGCGCTGCTGCAGGAAGCGGTTCAGCGCCAGCAGGGCCGTGCTGTTGGTGCGTGCAAGTTCATCGCCGGGCACGGGTTCGAGATCCTTTTCGAAATCGTTGCTGGCCAGGAGCTGAAGCTCGGCCATGTGCTGCTGACGCTGCTGGGCGGCCTTGTCGACCTCGGGCAGCAGTCTGACGACCATGTAGGGGCCGAGAGCGGCGCTCAGTGCCAGAAAGAGAAATCCGAATACCACGTTCCTGGTGCCGATCATGGTGTTTCCTCCTTGGTGTTGGCCGTCAGGGGCGCTGTTTCTCGTAGGTGCCGACGAGCTCGGCGGTGGCGATCACATGCCCTTCCATGGCGGATTCCAGCACCTCCCTGGTGGGTTCCTCGAGGTCCGGCAGCAACCGGTCCAGTGCGTAGAGCTTGAAGAAGTAGCGATGCCGCCCGATGGGCGGGCAGGGGCCGCCGTATCCCGTGCGTCCCCAGTCGTTGATGCCTTCGAGCGTCCCCTCCGGCAGCACGCCCACGCCCTCCGGCAGTCCGTTCAGGTCGGGAGGCAGGTTGTAGAGGATCCAGTGCACCCAGGTCATCTTCGGCGCCGCCGGGTCGGGCGCGTCCGGATCGTCGACGATCAGTGCCAGGCTGGCGGCCTCCTCGGGCACGTCGACGAATTCGAGCGGCGGGGAGACGTCGCGCCCCTCGCAGGTGTATTGCATGGGGATGTGCCCCATGTGTTCGAAGGCGGGGGAACGGATCTGCATGGCACACCTCCTTGTCTGGATTTGCCTTGACGATTGATGTAAGCATAGTCGCCCGGGATTCAAGCTCAATGGGGAGGTGCAGGCATGAAAGCCATGGTGATCGACAGGTTCGGTCCGCCGGAGGTCTTCGAACTGCGGGAGTTGCCGGATCCGGAACCCGGGCCGGGCGAGGTCCGCATCCGGGTGCGCGCCAGCAGCCTCAATCCGGTGGATACCAAGATCCGCCGTGGTGATGTCCCCGTGGGACCCGAGTTTCCGGCCGTCCTGCATGGCGACGTGGCCGGCGTCGTCGATGCCCTGGGCCCCGGGGTGGAGGGCTTCGCGGAAGGGGATGCCGTGTTCGGTTGCGCCGGCGGCGTCCGGGGACTGCCCGGCGCGCTCGCCGAGTACATGATCGCCGATGCCCGCCTGATCGCCCCGGCACCGGAATCGCTGTCGCTGGAGGAGGCCGCGGCGCTGCCGCTGGTCTCCATCACGGCCTGGGAGGCGCTCGTCGACAAGGTCGGGGTCCGGGAGGGCATGCACCTGCTGATCCATGGCGGTACCGGGGGCGTCGGACACATCGGCGTCCAGCTCGCCGCGGATGCAGGGGCGCGGGTCACGGTCACGGTCGGAAACGAGCACAAGGCGTCGCTGGCCCGTTCGCTGGGGGCGCAGGAAGCGGTCATTCATTCACAGGAGACCGTCGATCGGTATGTGGCGCGGCTCACCGCCGGACAGGGCTTCGATGCCGTGTTCGACACCGTCGGCAAGCAGGTGCTCGTCGATTCGATCACGGCGGCGGGCCTCTACGGGCAGGTGGTCACCATCAGCGGGCGGTCCACGCTCGACATCAAGCCGGCCTTCCAGAAGCAGCTCACGCTCCATACGGTGTTCATGCTGATCCCCATGCTGCACAACGTGCGCCGCGAGCATCACGGAGAGATCCTGCGCGAGATCGCGGCGCGGGTGGATGGCGGGCGGTTGCGCCCCCTGCTCGACGAGCGGCGCTTCGGCTTCACCGAGGTGGCGGCGGCCCATGCCCGCATGGAGGCCGGCGAGCACATCGGCAAGATCGTGCTGGTCAACGACTTCTGAAATTCATTCCGAGCGCAGGGCCTCGACCGGGTCGAGGCGCGCGGCGCGCAGCGCCGGCTGCAGCCCGGCCAGCAGCCCGATCAGCAGGGACACCAGCACGGCCGCCAGGGCGTATTCCAGCGGCGTGTGCACGGGCAGTCCCGGGATGACCAGGCCGAGCAGCCGGGCGCCGCTCCAGCCGGCCAGCAGTCCGGCGGCACCTCCGGCCACGCCGAGCACGGCAGCCTCGCCCAGGAACAGCAGGGCGATGGTGCGGGTCTCGGCGCCGAGCGCGCGCAGCAGACCGATCTCGTGGGTGCGTTCGGTCACGGCGATGCTCTGGATGGTGAGGATGCCGACCGCGCCCACCAGCAGGGAAATGCCCCCCAGCCCGGCCACCGTCAGGGTGAGCATGTCGAGGATGTTGCCCAGCACCTCGAGCATGTCCTTCTCCGTGGTGATGGTCACGTCGTCGCGCCCGTGCCGCGCCGCGAGCAGGCGGCGGATGCGCGCCACCAGCTCCGCCTCGTCCAGTCCGGGGCGATAGAGCAGATCGATCTCCACCAGGCTGTCCCGGTTGAACAGGGACAGGGCGCGTGCGGCCGGGATGTAGACGGCGTCGTCCATGTCGAAGCCGAGGAAGGTGCCCTTGGGTTCCATCACGCCGATGACCAGATACCGTTCCTGGGCGATGCGGACACGGCGCCCGAGCGCCGGTCCGTCACCGAACAGTTCCCGGCGCAATCGGCTCCCCAGCACCGCAAACGGGCGCGCCGACTCCGGGGTTTCCGGGGGCAGGAAGCGCCCGGCCGCCACCCGGAATCGGTAGGCCTGTGGCATTTCGTGTCCCACGCCGTAGACGAAGACGGCGCGGGTCCGGCCCGCGGCCTCGACGTCTGCCTGGGCGTAGACGAAGGGGACCACGGCCTCGATGCCGCGAATGCGGCGCAGCGATCCGGCGTCCTCGAGCGTCAGTGGCCGTTCGGTGCCGAAGATGCCCACCGAGGCGCCGTGCACTCTGGCCTTGCCGGGATTGATGGCGATGATGTGACTGCCGAACTGCGTGAACTGTTCGAGGACGTAGCGGTGCAGCCCCTCGCCCAGCGAGGTGAGGAGGATGACCGCGGCGATTCCGATGGCGATGCCGATCAGGGTCAGCAGGCTGCGCAGCCGCTGGCTGGCGATGCTGCCGGCGACGAGGATCAGCAGATCACGCCAGCCCAGGCTCATCGACGTTCCAGTGCCGCGACGGGATGGAGCCGTGCGGCGCGCCGCGCCGGCCAGAGGCCGAAGACCGCGCCCGTGGTCACGGCCAGGACAGGCGCGGCCAGCAGCGACCAGCGGGGCGGTCGGAGGGGGGCGAGCACGGGAAGCAGCAGGTCGAGCAGGCGATTGCCCAGCACCCCGACGAGCAGGCCGGCGAGCGCGCCGAGCAGGGCGAGCAGCACCGCCTCGGCGAGAAACAGGACCAGGATGCTGCGCTGGCTGGCGCCGAGCGCCTTGAGCAGCCCGATCTCCGGGATCCGGCGGGCGATGCCGATCAGCAGCAGGTTCATGATGAGAATGCCGGCCACGCCCAGGCTGATGGCCGCGATCGCCGCCACGCCGAGCGTCAGGGCCCGCAGGATCCTGTCGAAGGAGGCGAGCAGCGCCCCCTGGGTCAGGATCGTGAAGTCCTCGTGTCCCCGGTGGCGGCGGATCAGGGTCTCGCGCACCCAGGCCTCGGCCGCCGGCAGGGCCGCCGCGCTGCGCGCCTGGATCAGGATGCGGAACAGACCCTCGCGATCGAAGAGCCGCTGGGCGGAGGCCACGGGGATGACGACCAGTTCGCCGTTGTCGAAACCCAGGGTGCGGCCTTCGGTGGCGAGCACCCCGGCGACGCGGAAGCGGCGGTCCCCCAGGCGCAGCCAGCGGCCGACCGCCGGTCCGG
>JALVEM010000056.1 GCA_027030825.1 Thiohalobacter sp. | reverse complement strand
CGTAGCCCAGTTCCTGATGGAAGAGCCGGATGACCCGGGCCTGGGTCTGGCGTTCCTTCTGGCCGACGGCGCTCACGCAGGCATCCCCTCATCCGAATCCGCGGAGGCCTCGGTCTCCTCGTCGGTGAACAGGCGAATGTAGGGCGCATAGCGAAAGCGCCGGTTGCGCGCCTGGCCGGTGATCTCCTCCAGCAACCCGAGTCCTTCCAGCCGTTTCACCAACTGGTTGGCGGCTGCATACGTAGTGCCAGTGATGCCCTCCACATCCTTTACGGAGACGATGGGCCGCTCGAACAGCGTCTCCAGCACCCGATGGCCATTTCCCGCCGCATAACCCATGTTCTCGGCAATGGCGCTGCGATGCTCTTCGCGCATCTGCAGGATGCGCCGGGCCGTTTCGGTGGCCTGCTCGCTAACCTCGGTCACGCCTCGGAGGAAAAAGGTCAACCAACCTTCCCAGTCCCCACTGTCACGCACCGCCTGCAGGTGATCGTAATAGGTCTGCCGATGGCGCTTGAAATAATAAGAGAGATAGAGCACCGGTTTGTGCAAAATATCCTGGCTGCACAGCAAGAACGTGATGAGCAGGCGCCCCACGCGACCGTTGCCGTCCAGAAAGGGGTGGATGGTCTCGAACTGGGCATGGATCAGCCCGATTTTGATCAAAGCGGGCAGGTCATCCTGCTGGTGCAGAAAGCGCTCCAGATCCGAGAGCAGTTCCGGCGCCATCTCGGGCGGGGGCGGAACGAAGCTCGCATCGTTCAGAGTGCAACCCGCCGGTCCAATCCAGTTCTGGCTGGTGCGAAGCTCACCCGGCGCCAGGCGCCCGCCCCGTACTCCACGTAGCAGATGCTCGTGGATCTCGCGGATCAGACGCACCGATACCGGCAGTTCCCGCAGACGCTCCAGGCCATAGCGCATGGCATCGATGTAATTAAGGACCTCTCGCACGTCGCTCGGACGCTCTCGGTCGAAAAGCCGCGCCTCGGCTGCCAGTACGTCTTGCAGGGAACTCTGGGTCCCTTCGATTTGACTGGATAGCACCGCCTCCTTGCGCACATACATGAAGACGAACAGGTCTGGGTTGGGCAGAGTCAACACCGACCCGTCCAGCCGCCCCAAGGCCCGATCGGCGCGGGATAGCAAATCCTGTAGGCCCGCCATGGCCACCGGCGGCTCCGGGGGTAAAGGCGCGGGGATGAAGGCCCGGTAGCCGGAGGATTGGCGGATATACCGTCCAGAGCGGGGAATCGTCTGTTCCATGGTGAAGCCCGGCTTTTCTATGGGGTTCAAAACAGGCCTTATTATAGTCTGGCTTTAATATAAAACCAGTGCTCGCCTATGTTAAAGCCCGCCTTACCTATGAGAGGATAGGTTGAGCGCAGCGAAACCCATCAAAACAAACTCATGCCGCTTTACCCTGATCATCCAGCAGATTCATGATCAGCCGAATCAGCACCTCCTTCTGTTTCGGGTCCGATTCCGCCACCAGCAGGGTCAGCGCCGCCAGCCCGGTGTCGTTGATGATGGGCTGGCCTTCGGCATCGAACAGCCTGCCGTTACGGTGCAGGAAATCGACGAACAGAAAGGCCGCACTGCGCTTGTTGCCGTCGGCAAAGGGGTGGTTCTTGACCACGAAGTAGAGCAGATGCGCCGCCTTGCTCTCGATGGTGGGATAGGCCGGTTCGCCGAAGACGCTCTGCTCCAGATTGCCGAAGATTCCCACCAGGCTGTCGTCACGTGGACGGGCGAACAGTTCCGTGGCCTCGCCGCGCGCCATCAGCTCCTGCTTGAGCCGGGCCAGGTCGGCCATGGCCTCCTCCGGTGACGGCAGCTTGCCGCCCTTGTGGCCCGCGGGTTCTTCCAGCAGGCCTTCGTCGTAATGCTGTAGCCACAGGAAGGTCTGGGTATAGCGGCTGATGATCTCCACCAGCCCTCGCCCCGCATCGGTATCCAGCGCCGGAGAACGAGCGGCCTTCTTCACCAGTTTCAGCGCCTGCTCCAGTTCCCGGGCGTTCTGCTCCAGCCGCTGGCGGTTGATGGCATAGCCCTTGACGAGGTAGTCGCGCAGGCGCTGGGTGGCCCAACGGCGAAACCGAACGCCCTGTCTCGAGTTCACCCGGTAGCCGACGGAAATAATGGCATCCAAGTCATAGTGTTTCAGTCGGCGCCGAACCTCCCGCTTGCCCTCTTGGCGAACCACTAAGAATTCCTTAGTAGTTGAAGATTCTTCCAACTCATTGTCTCGAAAGATGTTTTTCAGGTGCATCAGCACGTTTTCAGGCGTCGTATCGAACAGTTCCGCCATCTGCCGCTGCGTCAGCCACACGGTTTCCTGTTCCAGGCGTACATCGATGCGGTGGTCTTCGGTCTCATAGATCAGAATGTCGTTTGCCTGGTTCTCCATCAGGCGGCCTCCTTGCTGCCCGGTTTCACCAGCCGCACCCGGCCGGTGAGGAGCTGCTGCATCATGCTCTGCTTGATGGCGCGGGTCTTGTCGCGGCGGGCTTCGAGGGCGGCGATTTCGGCGTCCATGTCGGAGAGGACTTGGGCGATGGCAGATTGTTCTTCTATAGCGGGGACGTAAAACACTCGTTCCTTAAGAAATTTGAAATGCCTATTGTATCCAGTTGGCTCGATTCCTTCGTGCTGCAACTGATAGGCCAGGAATTTCGTGGAATAGCCTTTTTTCGCCTGAAGTAGCTGAGTACCATCAGCCCCAACTACAAAATCAAAATCAACAAACTTTGTTATGCACGTATGATCTCCAAACACAATTAATCCATCATCTGGGCACCTGAAACGTTTATCCTCTCTATCGCAATAGCCAATTATCGCCCCTTTACCCTGATCGATCACGGGGTACTTCCCAATATCACCGTACTGAGATGTTTGTATCTGGTAATTCTTGCCATTTAGCCTGATTAACACTTCATCAAACCGCTTCGTTTCCCACTCGCCGCTGAAGCCCGGCAGGCGGGTTTTGCCGGTGAGGAGTTGCTGCATGGCGGCGGTTTTGATGGCGCGCTTTTTGGCGATGAGCTTGTCCAGCGCAGTGATGAGGGCATCGACGTCCGACAGGGCGGTGGCGATGGCGTGTTGTTCATCTAACGGTGGTATAGGTATCTCAGTCTCTCTAACCTGTTCAAGACTGATCTGAGGGTATGCTTGGCCCGTTGTTATTTTTGAGAAATATCGGCGAACAGATTCTTGAGACAAATAGTGAAATACATATTTAGTATCGGCACTTGGTGAGGTAACCCGTATTCGCGCTATATGCTGGTTGATATTTGCAGCACCAATACCAGACAAATAGACAACACGCCCAACATTACCGGTGATGGTGACGAGAATGTCGCCATCATGCACCTCACTACGACGTAATAGTGCATGTGCATCCCTTGATATGAACATAGATTGTTCCAGATCTAGTCCACTCTCGGATACACATTCGCTTCTGAGAAACAAGACTCCTTCAGTTTCCCATTTGAAACCGTATGTAGTTGGCGTTGACCCTTTGGTTATGAAATCAGAAACCTTTTCCAGCTCGATGGTTTTCCAATCAACCGGAATCACCCCCACCTCGGTCCGCTTGTACCCCGGCGGAACCTCCTGCTCGGCCTGCAGCACATAGCTTCCCGCTGCATCCCTGACCTCCATGGCCTTGCTGCTCACATCCCGGCCCTCCATTCCAGCCCCATCCGGCGCAGGTGTTCGTCCACCTTCGCCTGCAGGCTCTCCACCTCTTGCATGATTGCCGGCAGCGGCTCGGCGTAGCGTTCCTCCAGCTCCCGGATGCGGGTGGCTAGCTGCTGGGTGACGCGTTCGATCTCGCCCTGCACGGCCTGTTCCAGGGCGGCGAGCCATTTGTCGTCCACCACCAACTCTTTGATCTCGGTCTCGGTGAGTTTGGCGTAATGCTTGAGCACCGCCTCGTCGCGGGCCTTGATGGCCTCCTTGAGCTTCTTGTTGGCGGCGGCCTCGGCGTCGATGAGTTTCTGGCACTGTTGCAGGGCCTGGCGTTCGTCTTCGAACTCGGGGTTGCCCTTGATCTCGGCCAGGCGGGCCTTGAGGCTGGCTCTGGTGATCTTGCCCTTGTCGGTCTTGGCCTCTTCGAGCAGGCCTTCCTCGCCTGAATGCTCCTCGATGAAGCTCTCCAGTTCCTGGGCGGCGGCATCCAACTCGGCCTGGAGCTGGTCGATGTGCTTCTGCTCGTCAGCAAAGTAGCGCGCGACGATAAGGTCTGGCGGAATGAGATCGGTCTTGTATTTCTTGCGGCCGATGGTGAGGTCCGGGGTCTCCTTGTGCTTCTGGCCCTTCTCGGCCACCAGTTCGCGGGGCCTGGCGGCGGCCTCCCAGCCGTCCTGGACGATGGCATAGACATCATCTTGCATCGTCTCGGCCCAGTAGTCCATGAGGTGCTGGTAGACGGCGTAGGGGTCGATGAGGTGTGCGCCTTCGAACTGCTCGAGCAGGGCCTCGGAGAGTTCGTGGATGAGCGCCTTGGGCTCGGTGTCGCCGTTCAGGCCCATGAGGACGGGCCGGTGCGGATCGCGCCAGGCGCGGAAGCGCTCGAGGATGCGCTCGCGGAAGGCGGCGAACTCGGGGTGTTCGAGGATGGTGGGCTTGATGCGCTCCGGGTGCATCCGGGGGTGGCTGTAGGTTGGGTTCGCGGAGCGTAACCCAACGGGGTCGGTGGGTTGGCCGGGTTGTTGGGTTTCGCTGCGCTCAACCCAACCTACGGGGGATACGGGTGATACGGGCGCCGGGGCGAAGAGGGTGTGGCGCAGGGTTGGGAAGACCTGCCAGTAGTCTTGCAGGGCGTCGATGTCGCGGTTGGGGATGCCGCCGCTCAAGTGGGCATTGAGGTCGTGCAGGTCCTCGGGCTCGCTGGAATCGATGTAGCGCGGGATGTTGAGGTTGTAGTCGTTGGCCTCGATCTCGCGCAGGGGCACGAAGCGGGCGTAGCGCGGCAGTTCCCTGCGGCTGGTGAAGACATCGACGATCTTGTGGATGTCGCGCTCGCGCAGGCGGTTCTTGTTGCCGTCCTTCATGAAACCCTTGGAGGCGTCGATCATGAAGAT
>JALVEM010000055.1 GCA_027030825.1 Thiohalobacter sp. | reverse complement strand
CTCGTTACGGAACGCAGAGGGCGCATGGGCGCGGAGCACGCAGAGGGAGTGTATTCATTTTCGTTATCATGAACTTTCCTGTGCAGTTCAGGCGAGTGGGCTCTTTCCTTCGTCATTCCGGCCAAGTGAGAGCGTAGCGAGCGCGAGCCGGAATCCAGAAACCACGCCAATCCTGCCGATGTGGCCGGAACTCTTCCTGGATTCCGGATCGGTGCTTCGCACCGTCCGGAATGACTGGAAGAAGTGGTCATTCCGGGCGAGCGTAGCGAGACCCGGAATCCAGAAACCACGCCGATCTTTGCCGCAGTGTCAATATTCTCCTGGATCCCGGATAGCCCGCTTAGCGGGCTTCCGGGATGACTCAAGGCGGGTGCTGCGCGGGCTTCCGGGATGACTCAAGGTGGGTTCGCACCATCCTGATAGACAAGAAGCGGATTCCGTGTCGGCACCATCACTTCCCTGAATGACGGGGAGTGGATCAGCTCCAAGCCCGAACTGCTGCCAGCCGTGCCGCGCCGCAGGCGGCCTCCTGCCCGGCTGCCTGGATCACGGGCACACCGAGCAGGCGCTGGCGGATGGCGGTCCAGGTCGCGTTGCGCGCGCCGCCGCCGATGCTGAAGACCCGGCGCAGACAGGGCGCACCCAGCTTGGCCAGACGCCGGTAACCCAGGCGCTCGATCCGCGCCATGCCCTCGAGCAGCCCCTGCAGGAAACGCACGTCGTCTCTCGGCCGGGGCGTGAGCCTCGGCGGCAACCCGGGATCGGCCACCGGGAAGCGTTCTCCCGGCCCCGGCAGGGGATAATACGCCAGACAGCCGCCGCGCCGGGGATCGATGCGGCGGCTGAGCCGTTCGAGCCGTTCCCGGTCGAAGAACCGGTCCAGCACCCGGCCGCCTGAATTTGATGCGCCGCCGGCCAGCCAGCGGCCGTCCGGCAGGCGGTGGCTGTAGACCCCGTATTGCGCGGAGAACAGGGGTCTGTCCGAAAGAATCTTCATGACCAGGGTGCTGCCCAACACGGTGACGGCCTCGCCGGGCCGGCGGATGCCGGTGGCGAGCGCCGCTGCGGTGCTGTCGGTGGTGCCGGCGACCACGCGGGGCGACCGGTGCATGCCCCAGCGCTTCGCCAGTGCCGGATCCAGGGTCCCCAGCGGGGTGCCGGGAACGATCACGCCGGGCAGATCCTCGCCGGTCAGCGCCTGGACCCAGCCCGGCCAGTGGCGGCGCACCGGGTCATAGCCGCTCTTGAGGGCGTTGTTCTCGTCGGTGAAATCGAAACGCCCGCCCAGCAGCCTGCCGGTGAGCCAGTCGGCCTGATGGAGGATGCGGGCCGCCTGCGGATAGTGTCGGCGCAGCCAGAGCCGCTTCGCCAGCCCGGAGGACGGGCCGAGGGCTGCGGCGGCCGGATCGGCATCGTCGGCAGGCGCGGCCGTCGCGACCCTTTGGGCTTCCTCGACGGCGCGCCGGTCGTCGTACATGAGGGCCGGCCCGAGCGGTTCGCCCCGTGTATCGATGGCGAGCAGGGTGGCGGCGGTGGCGTCGAGGGCGAGCGCCTCGACCGCATCGAGCGGATGCGATTCCGCGAGGCTGTCGAGTACCCCGAGCAGCGTCGCCCACCAGGCCTCGGGATCCTGTTCCGAACGGCCCTCGGCGATCCTGCCGGGAGGCAGGGGGCGTCCGATGTGCCCCAGGCGCCGGCCGGCGGCATCGAGCAGGCAGGCGCGCACGCCGGAGGTGCCCACGTCGATGCCGAGGAAGGCAGGGGCTGCGGGCATGCGACTCAGGGCAACTGGACGGGCGGCGGGGCCTGCCAGCCGGGCTGGCGATGTTCGGCGACCACGGTGGTGTAGATGCCGCCGCGCACGTTGAATTCTGCCGTCAGCCGCATGAAGCGCGGCGCCACGGCGGCGACCAGGTCGTCGAGGATGCGGTTGGTGACGGCCTCGTGAAAGGCGCCTTCCTCGCGGAACGACCAGACGTAGAGCTTGAGGGATTTCAGCTCGACGCACAGCCGGTCGGGCACGTACTCGATGTGCAGGGTGGCGAAGTCCGGCTGGCCCGTCTTCGGGCAGAGGCAGGTGAACTCCGGCACCCGGATGCGGATGGTGTAGTCGCGTCCCGGTTCGGGGTTCTCGAAGGTCTCGAGTTCCTTGCTGGGCTGGGTCGGCATGGCGCGGACCATACCCGATGCCGGCGGTCACTGACAAGCCGACGCAACGTGCCTGGCCCGTTTGACTTGCCCCGGGAAACTCGTATCCTGCCCTCCATGCGCCTGACCAAGCTCAAGCTCGCCGGATTCAAGTCGTTCGTCGATCCGACGACGATCTCCTTCCCCAGCAATCTGGTCGCCATCGTCGGTCCCAACGGCTGCGGCAAGTCGAACACCATCGACGCCGTGCGCTGGGTCATGGGCGAGTCCTCGGCCAAGCACCTGCGCGGCGACTCCATGGCCGATGTCATCTTCAACGGTTCCAATTCGCGCAAGCCGGTGGGCCGGGCCAGCGTGGAGCTGATCTTCGACAATTCCGACGGCAAGCTCGGCGGGCAGTATGCCCAGTACAACGAGATCTCCATCCGGCGCGAGGTCTCGCGCGACGGCACCTCGCACTACTATCTGAACGGGCGTCGCTGCCGGCGCCGCGACATCACCGACATCTTCCTCGGCACCGGGCTGGGGCCGCGCAGCTACTCGATCATCGAGCAGGGCATGATCTCGCGCCTGATCGAGGCCCGCCCCGAGGAACTGCGCGTCTATCTCGAGGAGGCCGCAGGCATCTCCAAATACAAGGAACGTCGCCGCGAGACCGAGAACCGCATGCGCCACACGCTCGAGAATCTGGAACGGCTCGAGGACCTGCGGGAAGAGATCGCCAAGCAGCTCGAGAAGCTCCGCCGCCAGGCCCGCACGGCGGAGCGCTATCGGGAACTGAAGGCCGAGGAGCGGCAGGTACGCGGCGAGCTCATCCTGCTGCGCCACCGGGCACTGGACGAACAGATGGCCAAGGCACGTCACGAGGTGCGCGAGACCGAGCTGGCCATCGAGGCTCAGACCGCCGAACTGCGCGCCGTGGAGCGGCGCATCGAGGCCCTGCGCGCCCAGCAGACCGACGCGGCAGAGGCACATTCCCGGGTTCAGGCCCGTTTCTACGAGGCCGGCGCCGAGATCGCGCGGCTCGAGCAGTCCATCACCCATGCCCGCCAGACGCGCGAACGGCAGCAGCAGGAGCTGGGCGAGGCCAGTCAGGCCCTGCAGGAGGCCGAGGCCCATATCCGGGTCGATCGCGAGCGGCTCGAATCCCTGGCCAGGGAGCTGGCTGAGAAACAGCCGGCGCTGGCCGAACTCGAGACGCAGGCCGCCGAGGCCGCACAACGGCTGCAGGAGAGCGAGTCCGCCATCCGGGCCTGGCAGCAGGCGTGGGAGGCGCTCACTCAGGCGCTTTCCACCCATCGGCAGACGGCCGAGGTCGAACGCGCCCGGATCGACCAGCTCGAGCGCCAGATCCGGCG
>JALVEM010000054.1 GCA_027030825.1 Thiohalobacter sp. | reverse complement strand
GCTGCGCTGATCGAACAGTACCCGGTTGCCGCCGGCGGCATGGGCACGGCCGAGCAGGCGCTGGCCTTCCCGGAGCATCTGTTCGAAGCTGGAGTCGCGATGGATGCCGGGGGCGACCACGGCGGCACTGGCCGTCAGCCGCAGGCGATCCTCGCCGATCCGGAAGGCGCGGGCACCGATCTGCTGGCAGATGCGCACGGCCAGTTTTCTCGCACCCACCGGCGTCGCCTGGGGGAGCAGCAGACCGAACCGGGCCAGGCCCACGCGTCCACCCGTGTCTTCGGTACGCACGTTTTCCTTCACGATGCCGGAGAAGATCTTGAGGATGGCCTCGCCGGCCGGTTTGCCGTACTTGCTGAAGATGCGGTCGAAATCGTCCACGTCGACGAGGATCAGGGCGAGATCGGCGCGGTGCCGGATGGCATAGGCCACCTCCTGCTGGCCGCGCATCTGGAACGCGCGCTGATTGACCAGCCCGGTGAGTTGGTCGATGGCCGGATTCTGCTCGATGGCCGTGCTGGTCTGTTCGAGTTTCTCGGAGGTCTCGACCAGCTTGATGTGGGAGCGGGCATGGGCCAGCAGTTGCACGGAATCGAACGGTTTGGTGAGGAAGTCGCTGGCGCCGGCGGCGAAGGCGGCGGACTTGGCCTCCTCGTCGTCTTCCGCGCCGGTCACGATGATGACGGGGAGGTTGGAAAGCCGGTGATCGTCGGATTCGCGCAGCCTGCGCAGCAGGCCCATGCCGTCGAGATAGGGCATGGAGAGGTCCGAGATGACCAGGCGGATGCGGTCGTCCGACTCCAGCAGTTCCAGCGCCTCCTGGCCATCGCCGGCTTCGAGCACTTCGAACTCGTCCTTGAGAATCTTGCGGGCCGCGATACGAATGACACGCGAGTCGTCGACGACCAGCAGGCAGGGTTTCTCCTCCGAGGCCTGATCGGCAGCTACGTTCTCCGGCATCTGACGGCAACTCCCATTGGTTTCCTAGCGTGATTATCATGACATGGATCGGCACGTGTCATGCATTCCTTGAACCGTCATCGGGTTCCGGCAGCTGCTATCCCACGTGAAGATAGTCGTCGCCCCGTCGGAACCCGTGGCTTTCGAGCCAGTCGGAGATTCGGGCGCGGGCCCCGTGACTGGCGACCAGCACCAGCACGAAGGGACGCACCGGCCGAACCAGCGCTTCGGGCGATTCGACGGGCACGCCGGCGATGCGATTGCCGATCTTGCGGGGGTCGATGTCGATCCAGAGATCCGGTGCGATGCCGTGCCCGGCGAGTGCGTTCATGCGCTTGCGCGTCGTTCGTCCCGCGCCCCAGAAGGCCAGCGGGCGCCCCGAATGCAGTCGTCGATCCCGTGCGAGAAACGACTGGCGCAGGCGGTCGAAGGCCGATCGCATGCAGCGTGGATCGGTGCGTGAGGCGCGTGCATCGCTGTCCCGCCACTCGAGCAGCACCTGTGGATGCTTGCCGAGCCGCGCACCGCGGGACAGGGCGCGCAGGAGCAGCTCATAGTCTTCCGGAAAGGGGCCCTGGGCATAGGGGCCGTGGCGTTCGAAGAAACGCCGGTGCGTGAACCAGGTCGGATGGGGCAGGGGACATTCCACATAGCGATCGTCGGCGATCTGCCGCGGGCTGGTGCAGCCATTGATCCAGCGTTCGTATTCCACCAGCCCGGCATTGCGCCGATGTGCCGGAACGATGTGCACCCGGCTACCGATCAGATCGAGCCCGGGATGCGATCGCATGAAACGGAGTTGTCTTGCGAGCCGTTCGGGATGCATGCGGTCGTCGGCGTCCATGCGCGCGATCCAGGCGCCCCGGGCACGGGACAGGCCGTGGTTGAGCGCCGACACGATGCCGCGTCCCGGGTTGTCCAGCAGGCGGATCCTGGGATCCCTGCGTGCCCGTGCCGCGACCCGATGGCGCGAGCCGTCGCCGGAATGGTCGTCGATGCAGAGCAGCTCGAAATCCTCCAGGGTCTGTGCGGCGATGCTGTCCAGACAGACGTCGAGCAGGGGGCCCGGATCACGGAACGGGAGTATGATGCTGACGAGTGGCGAAGGCATGGATTCCGGTATGTACGAACGCAACTCGCAAGACTACGACAATCTGCTCGAACTGTTGAGGCGGCCGACCGCGCCTTTCCGCGAACAGGCGGTGCGCGATGCGGTCGTGGCGAGGCTCGGGGCATCGGGCGTGCCCTGGTTCGAGGATGCCGACGGCAATCTCGTGATCGGGCATGCGGACCCTTCGGTCTGGCGACGGCGACTCGAACGGCGCCAGAGGGAGCCGGTGCGCCTGTTCATCGCACACATGGATCATCCGGGCTTTCACGGCATGCGCTGGCAGTCGAAAGACCGCCTCGAGGTACGCTGGCACGGCGGGTCGCCGACCCGTCATCTGCGAGGCGCCGAGGTCTGGCTGGCCGTCTCCGGCCGGGAGTGCGGAACGGGCACGCTGGTCGGTGCCAGCGTCGCCTCGCATGGCCACGGAATGGAGCGGGCGGTGATTCGGATCCGGGAGCTGGCGACCGGGCGGCGTCCCGCGGCCCGTCGGCTCTATGGCGGTTTCCGGTTCCGCGCGGCTGCATGGCGGCGAGGCACGCGACTCCATGCGCGCGTGCTCGACGATCTCGTGGGCGTACATGCCGTGGTCGAGACGGCCTGCACGCTCTGGGAAGGCCATCATGCCGGAAGGCGACATTTCACCGGCCTGCTGACGCGCGCGGAAGAAGTGGGTTTCGTCGGCGCCGTGGCCCATCTTCGACGCATGCACACGTCCCTGCGCAGGGGCAATGTCGTCTGCATCAGTCTGGAGGCATCGCGCACATTGCACGGTGCCGACGTGGGGCGTGGTGTCGTCATCCGTCTCGGTGATCGGCGCACCCTCTTCGATACCCGGGCCACGCGCGTTCTGGAACAGGTGGCCGATGCATGTCTCGAACGTCCCGCGCAACGCCGCGTCATGGATGGCGGCTCGTGCGAAGCCACGGCGGCAGCCGCCTGGGGGTTGCCCGTGGTCGGGCTGACGCTGCCGCTCGGGAACTATCACAATCAATGCCTGGACGGCGGCGAGGGGTGCGGGCATCGGGGCGGGGTGGCGCCCGAGTATATCGACCTGCGCGATCTCGCCGACTACCGGCGCCTGTGCCTCGGTCTCATGACGCCCGGACTGCCCTGGTCGGACCCATGGCAGGATGTGCGTGACCGTCTGACGGCCAACCTGGAGCGTTACCATCGGCTTCTGGAGGTTGAGCGATGATGCGAATCGCGGGGTTTCTGCTGCTGTTCCCGGTGTTCGCGGGCTGTGTCCTGCCCGGCACCACGCTGTTACCGTCTGGATACGAGCGACTTCGGCTTGCAGCGCCGCTGACGCTGGATCCCGGACAGACGCGCGTGGAGTTCCAGCAGGGGAGACTGGTCAGCGGGCGTGAAATCACTGTCTGGATGCCGGTCTGCGCACTCGTGTTCGCACCGGCATCGGAGACACGGAGGATGGTCGATCCCGCAACATGGCGCATCACCGGCATGCGGCAGGATTACGATGCGGGTGGCTGGATGCGGGGCGTGACGGTATACCAGACCCTGTTCATGCTCGAGGGCGGCGCCGATGGCCCGAGCCGACTCGAATGCGAGGTCTGGCGCAGTCCCGAGCAGCCGCAGCGGCCGCTGGAGGACGAAGAGATCAGGTCGGCGACAGGTGACTGGTTGCACCTGTATTGACGCCGTGCGCCTGAACGAAGGAGGCCCGCGAAATCGCGGGCCTCGACTCGAAACGGCGTCAGCGCCTTCTTGCCACCTTTTTCCTGGCGGCCTTCTTCTTCGCAGCCTTCTTCTTCGCGGTCTTTTTCTTCGCGGTCTTTTTCTTCGCGACCTTCTTCTTTGCCACCTTCTTCTTCGCGGTCTTCTTCTTCGCCGCCTTCTTCTTCGCGACCTTCTTCTTCGCCGCCTTCTTCTTCGCGACCTTCTTCTTCGCCACCTTCTTCTTAGCGGCCTTGCGTGTGGTCACCTTTTTGGTGGCGGCGACCTTCCGCTTTGCGGCAACCTTCTTCTTGGCTGCCTTCTTCTTGCTGGCTTTCTTTCGTACTGCCATGAGGTAACCCTCCCGATGTGTGGTTCGCGCAACCTAACGGCATTTGATTATAGAAACTTTAACGAAAAAGAAAAGCATGCATGCGTGTTCGGGCCTCGTTACGGTTTGTGTCGGCGCATGTTCACGGTGTCTCCTTGATGATCGGGATGCCGGTCCAGGGTTTCGGAATGCACATGGCGGCATGGCATGCACGAGGCGGCGACATCGATGAAACACTGCTATGGCAGCACGAAACGCGATGATGAAGGCATGGAGTCCGGATCTTCCGAAGGGAGGTTGTCTCATGGTCCGACATGCCGTGCAGACTCGGCGAACGACATGAGCCTTTGGAAGAGCGAGCGCGTACAGCGACATGTGCCGCAACGGATGCCGTTATGAAACACCGCGAAATGCCATACAATGACCGTTCGTTGCAACGCCACGAGGAAGGCGGAACGATGCGAACACCGGCCGACAAGCTCATCGAGCGGATGCAGTCCCTGCTCTGGGAAGAGGATGTCTCTGCCAGGCCGAGGCCTCTGCAGTGGCTGGTCTGGCTGCTGAGGCTGGTTTATGTGGTGATCCGTGATCTCATGGATGGCGAACTCGCCCTGCGGGCCATGAGCCTGGTCTACACCACGCTGCTGTCCTTCGTACCCCTGCTGGCGCTCAGCTTTTCCGTACTCAAGGCCTTTGGCGCACACGATTTCCTGCAGCCGATGCTGCTGCGTTTCCTGGAGCCCATGGGCGCCATGGGAACCGAGCTCGCCGGTCAGATCATGCAGTTCGTGGACCGGATGAAGGTGGGGGTGCTGGGCGCCGTGGGCCTGGCGTTCCTGCTCTATACAGTGGTCTCCCTGCTGCAGAAGATCGAGGCGGCGTTCAACCATGTCTGGCAGGTCAGAAAACTGCGACCGCTCGCGGAACGCTTCAGCAACTATCTGACCATCACCCTGATCGGTCCGGTGCTGGTCTTCAGTGCGCTGGGCATCACGGCCAGCATCATGAACACGCGCCTGGTGCAACA
>JALVEM010000053.1 GCA_027030825.1 Thiohalobacter sp. | reverse complement strand
GTCCCGGATACCGCGCTTCTCGCGGTTCCGGGACGACAGGGGGATTTGGCGCCTGGAATGACCATGAAGACATCCATGAAGTGGCATTGATGAATTCACTCTGCGACCTCTGCGCCTCTGTGCCCTCTGCGTCACGGAACAAATATGCCAGAAAGGACTTCCTTTCCGTGGTTTCCGTGGCCATTCATTTTTTGGGTTCCGTGGATTTCGTGGCTCTCATAACCCGAGCAGGTAGAATCGCCTCATGGCTGAACTGAAGATCACCGCCGCGCAGAAGTCGGAGGCAGGCGTCAAGCCGGCCAACGACGACGCCATCGGCATCCGCATCCCGGACGACGAGAACACGCTGCGCACCAAGGGCGTGGCGGCGGTGATCGCCGACGGCATGAGCGGCAGCGAGGGCGGGCGCGAGGCGGCGGATGCCTGCGTTACCGGCTTTCTCAACGACTACTTCAGTACACCCGATTCCTGGACGGTCGAGACCTCGGGCGAGAAGATCCTGGGCGCGCTCAACCGCTGGCTCTACAGCCAGGGCCAGAAACAGTACGGCACACCGCGTGGCCTGGTCACGACCCTGAGCGTGCTGATCCTCAAATCCACCACGGCCTATCTCTTCCACATCGGCGACACCCGCATCTACCGGCTGCGCGGCGAGGATTTCGAGCAGCTCACTACCGATCACCGGGTGGCGGTCGGCGAGAAGAAAACCTACCTGGGCCGCGCCATGGGCATCGATCTCCATCTGGAGATCGACTATCAGGCACTGCCGGTGGAGACCGGCGACATCTATCTGCTGACCACTGACGGCGTGCACGACTTCCTCGACGACATCACACTAAAGCGGCTGCTCGTCGAGCACTATCGCAACCCTGAAGGTGCGGTCGATGCCATCCTGCGGCATGCGGCGAATGCCGGCAGCGACGACAATCTGAGCGCCCAGGTGGTCCGGGTCGAGTCCCTGCCGGAGGGCAACGAGGAAGAGTTCTACCGGCGCCTGACCGAACTCCCCTTCCCGCCACCGCTCGAGCCCGGCATGAAGCTGGACGGCTATCGCATCCTGCGCGAGCTGCATGCCAGCAACCGTACCCAGATCTACCTGGCCCTGGACGAGCGCAGCGGCGAGAAGGTCGTGCTCAAGACGCCGTCGGTCAATTACGAGGACGACCCGCTCTACATCGAACAGTTCCTGCACGAGGAATGGGCCGGTCGCCGCCTGAACAGCCCGCACCTGCTGCGCGTGCTGCCGGCCCCGGAACAGCGCCAGTTCCTCTATTACGTAACCGAATACGTGGAAGGCCAGACGCTGCGGGAATGGATGCACGACCACCCGTTGCCGGAACCGGCCGAGGTGCGCCCCATCGTGGAGCAGATCGCGCAGGGGCTGCGCGTGATGCACCGCCAGGAGATGCTGCACCAGGATCTCAAGCCCGAGAACATCCTGATCGATCCGCACGGCGTGGTGAAGATCATCGACTTCGGCTCCACCCGGATCGCCGGCATCGCCGAGATCCGCACGCCGCTGGAACGGGACAATCTGCTCGGCACCCGCAACTACACCGCCCCCGAGTATCTGCAGGGGCTGCCGGCAACCAACCGGGCGGACATCTTTTCTCTCGGGGTGATCACCTACGAGATGCTCACCGGACGACTGCCCTACGACCGGGAACTGAATGCGCGCAACCTGCGGCGCGCCCGCTATCGTCCGGCCAGCGAGGCCAACCCGGCCGTGCCGCACTGGATGGACGAGGCCTTGCGCAAGGCCGTCTCCATCGACCCGCAGAAGCGCTATGCCCTGCTCTCGGAGTTCACGCACGACCTGCGCAGCCCCAACCCGGATTTTCTGCGCGAGACGCGCCAGCCGCTGATCGAGCGCAATCCCCTGGGCTTCTGGAAGACGCTGGCGCTGATTTCCCTGCTGATCAATCTTGCACTGCTGATCGCGCTGGCGGCCTAGACCCGCATACAGCACCAAGGCGGAAGCGGGCAAGATCGCAATTCTTTAGATATCGAAAAGGCCTGACATTTGTTTCAGCTGTTTTTGCAAGAGTGCGGTATCGCCCGCTTCCTGCTCCGGCCCTGACGGATTTTCGCTCGGTCTCGCGGGCGCTTCGCTCAAGTCGTAGTCCCCGCTACGACTTTCGCTCCAGCGCTCCCCGAGCCCGGCTGCAAATCCGCCATCATCCGAAGCCCTCGGTGCAGTATGCGGGTGAAAAACTGCTGAGAATCACGTCTGCTGCGTGCGCCTTGCAGACGGGCTTCTCGCGACGTTTTTCCGAACTGCTATTCCTCTTCCCGCGCACGCAGCAGATCGGCCGCCTCGAACCAGAGAGCGATGAAGGCGCCGCCAAGCGCACCGTAGACGTGGGCCGAGGTGACGACGGGAAAATCGAACAGCTCGCTGCCGGTGAGGCTGCCGAAGCGCCATTCCCAGGCCAGCTTGGCGAAGATGGCGAGCAGCAGGAGGCCGTTCATGCGGGGATGTGCGGCCAGCCCGCGGGCCAGGCAGAGGATCAGCAACCCGTGCAGCACTCCGGAGAGCCCCATGTACCAGCCCACGTTCGGATCCCGCAGGTAGAGGCCCAGCGTGACCACGGGCATGATCAGCAGTGTCGAGACGAGCAGCCCCGCGGCCGACGGCCGTGTGTCGCAGAACAGCCCCACGACGACCAGACCGCCGAGATTCATTAGCAGGTGAGTGGTGTCGATGTGGACGAGATTGCCGGTCCAGAGGCGCCAGAACTGACCCTGCTCGATCAGGTCGCGCTGATAGGACAGGGCCTCCTGCAGCCCGGCGAGCTGGAACAGGACGGCCAGCAGGCCCAATCCGGCCAGGACGAAGTGCTGACGGGCGAGATTCACGCGCGTACCCCGCCGGAGAGCGCCCGAGAGGCACGGGCAGGCGCCGCGCCGCGATCCGTCCGCGATGACGACGGGATGAAAGTAACGGGATGCAGGGAGGGAATCAGAACCGCTGCCGACGATCGCGGGTCAGACGGTCGGCCACCCAGAGAATCAGAACGATCAGTCCGATTGCACCCATCGCTGCCAGTCCGAACAACAGGTATTCGGACGAGAGGGGTTCCATCAGTGCCTGTCACCTTCGACCTTGAACACGCCTCTACCATATCGCAGGCAGCCTGGTTGTCAATGATGCAGGACCCGTGCCCGTTTCACCGTTTCTGGTAGATCTCGCCACCGTGCCGGCGGAAGTTTTCCGCCATTTCCTTCAATCCGAGGTCGATGGCTTCGGCCTCGTCCACCCCCAGCTCCGCGGCATAGTCGCGCACGTCCTGGGTGATCTTCATGGAACAGAAGTTGGGCCCGCACATGGAACAGAAGTGCGCCACCTTGTGCGCCTCCTTCGGCAGGGTCTCGTCGTGGTATTCGCGGGCCCGTTCCGGATCGAGCGAGAGGTTGAACTGGTCCTCCCAACGGAATTCGAAGCGCGCCTTGGACAGGGCATTGTCACGCAGCTGCGCACCCGGAAAGCCCTTGGCGAGATCGGCGGCATGGGCCGCGATGCGGTAGGCGATGATGCCGTCGCGCACGTCCTGCTTGTTGGGCAGGCCCAAGTGCTCCTTGGGCGTGACATAGCAGAGCATGGCGGTGCCGTACCAGCCGATGTTGGCCGCGCCGATGGCCGAGGTGATGTGGTCGTAGGCCGGCGCGATGTCGGTGACCAGCGGGCCGAGCGTATAGAAGGGCGCCTCGAAGCAGTCTTGCAGCTCCTTGTCGACGTTCTCCTTCACCCTGTGCAGGGGAATGTGGCCGGGCCCCTCGATCATCACCTGCACGTCGTGCGCCCAGGCGATTCTGGTCAGCTCGCCCAGGGTTTCGAGCTCGGCGAACTGGGCGCGGTCGTTGGCATCTGCGATGGAGCCGGGCCGCAGGCCGTCGCCCAGCGAGAAGGCCACGTCATAGGCGGCCATGATCTCGCAGATCTCCTCGAAGTGGGTGTAGAGGAAATTCTCCTGGTGATGTGCCAGGCACCACTTGGCCATGATGGAGCCGCCGCGCGAGACGATGCCGGTGACGCGCTCTGCCGTGAGCGGGATGTAGGCCAGCCGCACGCCGGCATGGATGGTGAAGTAGTCCACGCCCTGCTCGGCCTGCTCGATCAGGGTATCGCGGAAGATCTCCCAGGTGAGCTCCTCCGGCCTGCCGTCCACCTTCTCCAGCGCCTGGTAGATGGGCACGGTGCCGATGGGCACCGGCGAGTTGCGCAGGATCCACTCGCGGGTCTCGTGGATGTGCCTGCCGGTGGAGAGATCCATGAGGGTGTCCCCGCCCCAGCGCGTGGACCAGACCATCTTCTCCACCTCCTCGGCGATTGAGGAGGTCACCGCCGAGTTGCCGATGTTGGTGTTGATCTTCACCCGGAAATTGCGGCCGATGATCATCGGCTCGAGTTCGGGGTGGTTGATGTTGGCCGGGATGATGGCGCGGCCGGCGGCCACCTCTTGGCGCACGAACTCGGGGGTGATCTCCTCGGGAATGTTCGCCCCGAAGGCCTGGCCGGGATGCTGGCGCAGCAGCTTCTCGTAACGCGGATCCTCGCGCAGGGCCTGCAGGCGGCAGTTCTCGCGGATGGCGACATATTCCATCTCGGGGGTCACGATGCCCTGCCTGGCGTAATGCATCTGGGTCACGTTGCGGCCGGGTTTGGCGCGGCGTGGACGGCGCAGATGTTCGAAGCGCAGCGGCGCCAGCTCCGGATCCTCCAGCCGGGCCCGGCCGTAGGCGGAACTGGGGCCGTCCAGCTCCTCGGTGTCGCCGCGCTCGGCGATCCAGGCCGCGCGCAGGGGCGGCAGGCCGCTAAGCAGATCGATCCGGACGTCCGGGTCGGTGTAGGGGCCGGAGGTGTCGTAGACCGGAATGGGCGGGTTCTCCTCCTCGCCGGTCGAGGTGCGGGTCGGCGTCTGCAGGATCTCGCGCATGCCGACGCGGATGTCGGGCCGCGAACCCGTCTCGTAGATCTTGCGCGAGTTGGGGAAGGGGCGCGTGACCTCTTCCGAGAGGGCCGAGGTCTTCTTCAGGAAGTCTTCCGGTATGGCGCTCATGATGCCTGCTCCTTGCATGCAGGGAAGGAGCGGGCGGCACCTGCAA
>JALVEM010000052.1 GCA_027030825.1 Thiohalobacter sp. | reverse complement strand
AAGCGTTATCCCGGCTTCACCCTGCTGCGCGTGCAGCTCGAGACCGGCCGCACCCACCAGAT
Organism: Thiohalobacter sp.; assembly: GCA_027030825.1. Taxonomy (GTDB): domain Bacteria; phylum Pseudomonadota; class Gammaproteobacteria; order Thiohalobacterales; family Thiohalobacteraceae; genus J048. The sequence continues at coordinate 16,304 of JALVEM010000052.1, read as the reverse complement.
CCGGGTGCACATGGCCTGGCTGCGCCATCCGGTGGTCGGCGATCCCGTCTATGGTGGACGTCCGCGCTTTCCCGCCGGGATGACCACCGAGGCCCGGGCAGCGGTGGAGGCCTTCCGGCGCCAGGCCCTGCATGCCGCCCGGCTCGCCTTCGAACACCCCGCCACCGGCGAGGAAATCGCGCTGGTCGCCGAACTCCCGGAAGACTTCGCCCGTCTGCTCGAGGTGCTGCAGGAAGCGTAGGCAGGCTGGCCACGGAAGCACGGAAAGGGATGTCAGCCACGGAATCCACTGAATCCACGGAAAAGGGTCAACTCCAGCAAGGAGATCGCAGAGAGATTTCAGATCCAGAATCCAGAATTCAGAATTCAGAAGCCGGAAGGGCCAGCAAGAGAATGGCCGCGGAATCACACGGAAAAACACGGAAACTCCCGTCGTCCCGGAACCGCACGAAGTGCGGTATCCGGGACCTCGAATAAGGTTACTGTCGGCCCCCAACACGGCAGCTTCGTTATGAGATCCAGGAAAAGACCCAGCCTTGGCTGCAACGATCAGCGTGGTTTCTGGATTCCGGGTCTCGCTCCCCCGGCTCTAGGCCGGGGTCGCTCGCCCGGAATGACGGGCAGAGAGCAACCTTCTTGTTTCTGGATTCTGGATTCTGGAATCCCTCTGCGTTCTCTGCGTCTCTGTGCCCTCGGCGTTCTGGATCGGGAAGCCGAAATTATTCCTTTCCGTGCTTTCCGTATTTTCCGTGGCTATATTGCACAGTCATGGCTGACGACCTGGACTGGATTCGACCCGACTGGCCGGCGCCGCCGAACGTGCAGGCGCTGGTGACGACCCGCCGCGGCGGCGTGAGTCGGCCGCCCTGGGATACGCTCAATCCGGCGACCCACGTCGGCGACGATCCGGCGGCGGTGGCCGAGAATCGCCGCCGCATCCGTGCGAATGCCGGCCTGCCGATTGAACCCCTGTGGCTGGAACAGGTGCACGGCAGCCGGGTGGCGGATGACCGGGTGCCGCATCAGGGAGTCCGGGCCGATGGTCGCATTACACGAGAACCCGGGCGGGTGTGCGTGGTGATGACGGCGGACTGCCTGCCGGTGCTGCTCTGCAACCGGCAGGGCACGGCGGTGGCGACCCTGCATGCCGGCTGGCGTGGACTGGCCGCTGGCATTCTGGAGGCGGGCGTGGCGGCCTTCGGGCAGCCTCCCGGGGAACTGATCGCCTGGCTGGGGCCTCGCATCGGCGCGGCTGCCTACGAGGTGGGCGACGAGGTCCGGGCCGCTTTTGCCGGTGACAACGATGAATACGCCGCACACTTCCGCGCCAGCGGTGGCGGGCGCTGGCGGATGGATCTGGCCGGGCTGGCCGGGCAGCGGCTGCGGGATGTCGGCATTCCGCAGGTATACGACAGCGGGCTGTGCACCTTCGAGGATCGCACGCGCTTCTTTTCCCATCGCCGGGACGGGGTCTGCGGGCGCATGGCGGCACTGATCTGGCGCTCGTGACACAGCCCTCTTGTGCCATGCGGGCTGTCGATCCGGGATGTTATAGTGGGAACGGTCCCGTCTTCGAGGAAATGAAGCGATGAACTGGTACATGGTGACGCTGGTGGGTCGCGATCGGCCCGGGATCGTGGCGCGGGTGACCCGGGCGCTCTACGAGGGTGGCGCGACCCTCGGCGAGGCCTCCATGATGCGGCTGGGCGGCAACTTCGCCATCATGATGATGGTCGGATTCGAGGGCGACCGCCGGGACCTCGAACGACTGCTCGAGACCGAGGCCGAGTCCCTGGGGCTGCACCTGCACATCGACAGGATCGAGGGGCGCCTGCACGAGCATCTGGTGCCGGACGTGAGGATCCGGGTCTTCGGTGCGGACCGGCCGGGCATCGTGGCCCAGGTCACCGGTGCGCTGGCCGAGGCCGGGCTGAACATCACCGATCTGCAGTCCGACGTGGCGGGCACCGAGGCCTCGCCGGTCTATGTGATGACCATCGAGGGCCAGGCCCGGGAGGGCATCGCGCCGCTCGAGTCGGCGCTCGAGGTGGTGCGCGGACAGGGCATCGACACCGACATCGAACCGGTCGAGACGCTGGTGGGCTGATGGCGGTACTCGACATCCTGGTCTATCCCGACCCCCGGCTCAAGCAGGTCTCCGAACCGGTGACGCGGTTCGACGAGGAACTGCACCGGTTCCTCGAGGATCTCGAGGAGACGCGCCTCGCCGGGCCCGCGGCCGTGGGCATCGCCGCGCCCCAGGTCGGCCGCTTCCAGCGCATCGTCATCGTCGATGTCTCGAAGATGCGCAAGCCGGTGCCGAACCACGGCCATCTCATTCTGATCAACCCGGAGATCATCGAGTGGGAAGGTTTCGCCGTGGGCAGGGAAGGCTGCCTGTCGGTACCCGACTACACGGGCAACGTGATTCGCGCCGAACGCATCCGGCTGCAGGCGCAGGATCCGCAGGGCGAACTGCATACCTGGGACATGGAGGGCTTCGAAGCCCGCGCGGTCCAGCACGAGATCGATCACCTCGATGGCCTGCTGTTCCTCGACCGGCTGGTCAGCCGACGCAACGATCTGTTTCGACGCAAGGTGTACAGGAAATAACGTGGCCGGAAAAGGCAAGCGGCGCAACATCGGTATCACCCTGGGTCTGGCCGGCGTGGCGCCGGACGAGACGCCACAGGCCAGACGTGCCGCCCAGTTCTTCGAGCTGCCCCTGATCCTGGTGGCCGTCTGGATCCTGATCGACTGGTATCTCGAGGCGCGCAACATCTATCCGCATTTCTTCGGTCTGCTCACCGACTGGATCGTCTGGCTCGTGTTCACCATCGAGCTGGTCACCATGCTCGTCCTGGTACGCGATCGCTGGCGGTACCTCCGGACCAACTGGCTCAGCGTGGTCATCGTCGTCACCGGCATGTCGGTGCTGTGGGGCCGCGAGAGCTACTTCGGCGCCCTGCGCATGCTGCGGCTGCTGCTCATCGTCCCCATCCTGGTCAACCTGTCCGGGACCGTGCGTCGCATCCTGACCCAGAATCATCTGGGTGCCACGCTGCTGCTGGTGAGCCTGTTCACCCTCATGTCCGGCCTGCTGGTGGCCGGCATCGATCCCGCGTTCGAGGATGCCTGGGACGGCATCTGGTGGGCATGGGTCACGGTGTCCACGGTGGGCTACGGCGATCTGGTCCCGGAGACACCGGCCGGGCGTGTGTTCGGGGCCATCCTGATCCTCGTCGGCGTGGGGTTCTTCTCGCTGATCACGGCAAACTTTGCCGCCTTCTTCGTCTCCCAGGAGGAAGAGGAGGTCAAGGAAAGGGAGGAAATCCTCGAGGAAGAGGAACGCACGCTGCTCATGCGCGTGACCGAGATCGAACAGCGGCTGGCCCGGGTGGAATGGTTGATGGAGCGGGTGGAGCGGCACCTGGAGAAGCAGGCGTCGGATCCCGGAGAAGGCAAGACGGACTGATCGGGGTCAACGATTTTTCAGAATCCAGAATCCAGAATTCAGAATTCAGGAGCGAGAAGCTGGAAGCTCGAAGTTGGAAGTCGGATTGATGGACGTTTCTGCTCGTTATTCCGGACAGGTGGTTTCTCTTCTTCCGTCATTTCGGGCGGGCGGCTTCCTCTTTTTAGTCATTCCGGGCGAGCGACCCCGGCCTTGAGCCGGGGGAGCGAGACCCGGAATCCAGAAACCAGGCATGTCCCTACCGCCGTGGCCGAAGGTTTTCTGGATCCCGGATAGCCCGCTGCGCGGGCTTCCGGGATGACCAAAGGTGGGGTGGCTGCGCGGGCTTCCGGGATGACCAAGGTAGGTATATGCAGCTTCCGGGATCACCATGGTAGGAATTCGTGAACTTCCGGGACGAGCAAAGGTGGGTGCTGCACACCGTACGGAAAGACACCGATTTCGCGTCATTCCGGCCAAGCGACCCGGCTTTGCCGGGGCGCGCGAGCCGGAATCCAGAAACCACGCCCATTCGTGCCACCGTGGTTGTAATTCATTCCGGATTCCGGATAAGTGCTTCGCACTTTCCGGAATGACTGAAGGGAGCCGGTTCGGTGCAGTGCGTCTCCGAAACGGCTGATGGGATAAAACAGGAAACTGAACGTCGGTAGAGCAAATCGATGAGGCATGACCCATGAGCACGTCGGCGCCACGCGAGGTGGTGGTCGCAGGCATTTTCGATGACCGCGAGCGGGCGTTGCATGCCGTGGAGCGCCTCATCGACGAGGGATTCCCCATGGACCGCATCTCCATTCTCGGCAAGGGCGGGGGCATGGGTGACGACATGCTGGGCATCACCTACCATCACGTGGGCGAGCGCATGAAGGCCTGGGGCGAGCAGGGCGCCTTCTGGGGCGCGCTCTGGGGCCTGCTGGCCGGGGCCACCGGGCTGTTCGTGGTGCCGGGACTGGGCGCCCTGATGGCGGCCGGTCCCCTGGTCGAGGCGATTGCAGGGGCCATTGCCGGTGCCGCGGTGGCCGGCGGCGCCATGGCCGGTGCCGCGGCGCTCACCGAGCTGGCCACCGTGCTGCATCGGGCCGGCATTCCCGAGGAATACCTGGACCGGCTCGAGATGGCGGTGCGCGAATGTCACGTGCTCGTCCTGCTGCACGGAGAACCGGAAGCAGCCGGAGAGAACGAGCAGCGGCTGCGGCGGCTCGGTGCGGTCGAAGTGCTGCAACTGCCAGTCGGCATCTGAAAGAGGAAGCATCCATGCAAAAGAGCGAAGCACGCGCCATCTACCACGATCTGCTGCTGGCACGGGAATTCGAGCAGGCCGCCGCCGAGGCCTACACCCAGGGAAAGATCGGCGGTTTTCTGCACCTGTATCCGGGCGAGGAGGCGGTTGCCATCGGCACCCTGCACGCGGCCGATGCCGGCGACTATGTGGTTTCCACCTATCGGGAACACGTCCACGCCCTGGTGCGTGGTATTTCACCGCGCGCTGTGATGGCCGAACTCTTCGGTAAGGCGACCGGATGTTCCCGCGGTTACGGCGGCTCCATGCACCTGTTCGACCGTGAACGTCGCTTTCTCGGTGGTTATGCCATCGTCGGCGAGACCTTCACCGTCGCCATCGGTGTCGGCTACTGGATCGCAATGAACGAAGGCCGTGATGCCGTGCTCTGCTATTTCGGCGACGGTGCCGCCAATCAGGGTACTTTCCACGAATCGCTCAACATGGCGGCGCTCTGGAAGCTGCCGGTGCTCTTCATCTGCGAGAACAACCACTATCAGATAGGCACCGAGATCCACCGCCATACCGCCGTGCCGGAGATTCACCGCCACGGCGTGGCCTACGGGATTCCCGGCCGCAAGGTGGATGGCATGGACGTGCTGGCCGTGCTCGAGGCCACGCGCGAGGCCCTGCGCCTGATCCGGGACGGCGCCGGCCCCCAGCTGCTCGAGTGCGAGACCTACCGCTACCGGGGGCATTCCATGGCCGATGCCGGTGCCTACCGATCCGCGCTCGAAGTGGCCGAACTGGCCGCGCGCGATCCCGTCCGCCAGTTCGAGAAGATTGCCTGCGGCAATGGCTGGCTCAAGACGGAGGAATGCGAGGCCCTGGCCCGGCAGGTGCGCGAAGAGGTCGAGGACGCCGTTCGCTTCGCGGACGAGAGTCCGGAGCCGGAACGGCTGGATGAGGGTGTCCATGCCGAACCCTTCCATCTCTACGGGGAGGCACGTTCATGACCACGCGCAAGCGCAACGAGAACATGGGCCTGATCGCGCCGGCCGAGCCGAAGCCGGAAATGCAGGTCTGGGAGGCGCTCAATCTGGCCCTGAACGAGGCCATGGCGGAAGACGAGGCCGTCTTCATCCTGGGCGAGGATGTGGGCCTCTATGGCGGCAGCTACCGGGTGACCCAGGGGCTCTACGCTCGCTATGGCGAGTGGCGGGTGCGCGACACCCCCATCTCCGAGAACAGCTTCACCGGCCTGGGCGTGGGCGCCGCACTGGTCGGGGGCCGCCCGGTCGTCGAGATCATGACGATCAATTTCGCCCTGCTGGCCCTGGATTCCATCATCAACATGGCGGCCAAGCTGCGTTACATGTCGGGTGGCCAGTTCATCGTGCCGCTGGTGGTCCGGATGCCGGGCGGCGTGGCGAAGCAGCTCGCCGCCCAGCACTCGCAGCGTCTCGAGCATACGCTTGCCAATGTGCCCGGCCTGCGCATCCTCGCGCCCGCGACGCCGCAGGACAGCTACTGGCAGCTCAGGCAGGCGATCGACAGCGACGATCCGATCGTCTTTCTCGAGCACGAGCTCCTCTACTGGAAGAAAGGGCCGTTCGATCCGAAGGCAGAGCCTCTGCCCATGCACGCGGCCCAGGTGGTCCGCCGCGGCCGGGACGTCACGCTGATCGCCTGGCACCGCATGGTGGATGTCTCGCTCGAGGCGGCGCAACGCCTGGAGGCGGAGGACGGGATTCTGGCGGAGGTGATCGACCTGCGCAGCCTGCGACCGCTCGACATGCCCACGCTGGCGGCCTCGGTGTCCGAGACCCATCGCGCCCTGGTCGTGGAAGAGGACTGTCGATTCGCCGGATTCGGCGCCGAGATCGCCGCCGAACTCTCCGAGCGCTGCTTCACCGATCTCGACGCTCCCATCGGGCGGGTGGCCGGTGCCGATGTGCCCACCCCCTACAACGCCCGGCTCGAGGCCCGGTCCATTCCGGATGCCGAGCAGGTGGTGCAGGCCGTGCGCCGCCTGCTGGGGCCGCGAGAAGAAGTGGTGGAGTGAGTTCTTCAGAATACAGAATACAGAATACAGAATTCAGAATTCAGAATTCAGAATTCAGAATTCAGAATTCAGAAGCAAGAAGCTGGAAGCTGGAAGCTGGAAGAATGGCCACGGAATCACGCGGAAACACCCGTCATTCCGGCCAAGCGATCCCGGCCTTGAGCCGGGACGCGCGAACCGGAATCCAGAAACCACGCATGCCCATGATGCCGTGGCTGAAGGTTTCCTGGATCCCGGATAGCCCGCTGCGCGGGCTTCCGGGATGACCGAAGGTGGGGGGCTGCGCGGGCTTCCGGGATGACCCTGCCTTTGTCATTCCGGCCAAGTGAGCGGAGCGAACGCGAGCCGGAATCCAGAGACCACGCCGATCCAGGATACGTGCGCTGATGCTTTTCCTGGGTTCCGGATCGGCGCGCGCTACGCGCCGTCCGGATGACTGGAGAGTGGGGGCATTCCGTGCGAGCGGTTTCTTCTCCTCCGTCATTCCGGGCGAGCGAGCGGAGCGAGTGAGACCCGGAATCCAGAAACCACGCTGATCGGTGCCGCCGCGGTCAAGTTTTTCTGGATTCCGGACAAGTGCTTCGCACTTTCCGGAATGACCGATCGGTGGAGAACGAAGCCGAGTCTCGGCGGAATCAGGACTCAATCCCTCTGCGTCCTCTGTGCCTCGGCGCCCTCCGTGTTCCGGATCGGGGATATGAGAAGGTTGCGCCGTCCGGAATGACTGGAGAGTGGGGGCATTCCATGCGAGCGGTTTCTTCTCCTCCGTCATTCCGGGCGAGCGAGCGGAGCGAGCGAGACCCGGAATCCAGAAACCACACCCGCCCGAGCCGCCGTGGCCGATGCTTTTGCTGGATTCCGGACAAGTGCTTCGCACTTTCCGGAATGACCGATCGGTGGAGAACGAAGCCGAGTCTCGGCGGAATCAGGAATCAATCCCTCTGCGTCCTCTGTGCCTCGGCGCCCTCTGCGTTCCGGATCGGGGATATGAAAAGGTTGCGCCGTCCGGAATGGCCGGGGACGGCGCCGTTCCCGCGAGCCGAACCGCGGAATTCCTCGAGCGCCCTTGAATTGCCCGCCGGCGCCCCCATCTGCGACAAAAGAATCCAGATTTCGGGGAAATACACATGCGAATGGACAAACTGACGACCAAATTCCAGCAGGCGCTGGGCGAGGCCCAGAGCCTGGCGATCGGCAACGACAACCAGTTCATCGAGCCGGTCCACGTCATGATCGCGTTGCTGGACCAGGAGGGCGGCACGGTGCGCCACCTGCTCTCGCAGGCGGACGTGAACGTCGATCTCCTGCGTTCCAAGCTGGGCGAGATTCTCGACCGGGTGCCGAAGGTGAGCGGCGCACCCGGCGAGGTGCACATCTCGAACGACCTGCTGCGTCTGCTCAACATCACCGACAAGCTGGCGCAGGAGCGCAACGACGCCTATATCTCCAGCGAGCTGTTCGTGCTTGCGGCGCTGGAAGACAAGGGCCCCGTGGGACAGGCCCTGCGCGAGGCCGGCGCGACGAAGGGGCTGATCGAGGAAGCCATCGACAAGATACGAGGAGGCGAGAGCGTGCAGGATCCGAATGCCGAAGACCAGCGCCAGGCGCTGGAGAAATACACCATCGACCTGACCGAGAAGGCCGAGCAGGGCAAGCTCGACCCGGTCATCGGTCGCGACGACGAGATCCGGCGCACCGTGCAGGTGCTGCAGCGCCGGACCAAGAACAATCCGGTGCTCATCGGCGAGCCCGGCGTGGGCAAGACCGCCATCGTCGAGGGGCTGGCTCAGCGCATCGTCAACGGCGAGGTGCCCGAGGGGCTGCGCAACAAGCGCATCCTGTCGCTCGACATGGGCGCCCTGATCGCCGGCGCCAAATTCCGCGGCGAGTTCGAGGAGCGCATGAAGGCCGTGCTCAACGAGCTGCAGAAGGAAGAGGGGCGCATCATCCTCTTCATCGACGAGATCCACACCGTGGTCGGCGCCGGCAAGGCCGAGGGGTCCATGGATGCCGGCAACATGCTCAAGCCGGCGCTGGCGCGGGGCGAGCTGCACTGCATCGGCGCCACCACGCTCGACGAGTACCGGCAGTACATCGAGAAGGATGCCGCGCTGGAGCGCCGCTTCCAGAAGGTGCTGGTGGACGAGCCCTCGGTCGAGGACACCATCGCCATCCTCCGTGGCCTGAAGGAGCGCTACGAGGTCCATCACGGTGTCGAGATCACCGACTCCGCCATCGTGGCGGCGGCGACCCTGTCGCATCGTTACATCACGGATCGCAAGCTGCCGGACAAGGCCATCGACCTCATCGACGAGGCCGCGGCCCGCATCCGCATGGAGATCGACTCCAAGCCCGAGGAGCTCGACAGGCTCGAGCGGCGGCTGATCCAGCTCAAGATCGAGCGCGAGGCCCTCAAGAAGGAGACCGACGAGGCGGCGAGGAAGCGGCTCGAGGCCCTGGAAGAGGAGATCCGCAATCTCGAGCGCGAATATTCCGATCTCGAGGAGATCTGGAAGGCCGAGAAGGCCATGGTGCAGGGCGCGACCCACATCAAGGAAGAACTCGAGCGTGCCCGCATGGAGCTCGAGGCCGCCCAGCGTGCCGGCGACCTGACCCGGGCCGGCGAGCTGCAGTACGGCAAGATTCCGGAGCTGGAGCGCCAGCTGCAGCAGGCCATGGAGGCCGAGCACAAGGAGCTCAAGCTGCTGCGCAACAAGGTGACCGACGAGGAGATCGCCGAGGTCGTCTCGCGCTGGACCGGCATCCCGGTGTCCAAGATGCTCGAGGGCGAGCGCGAGAAGCTGCTGCGCATGGAGGACGAACTGCGCAAGCGGGTCGTCGGGCAGGACGAGGCCGTGCGGGCCGTCTCCGACGCCATCCGCCGCTCGCGCGCAGGGCTTGCCGATCCGAACCGGCCGAACGGTTCCTTCCTGTTCCTGGGGCCGACCGGCGTGGGCAAGACCGAGCTGTCCAAGGCACTGGCCGAGTATCTGTTCGATACCGAGGAGGCCATGGTCCGCATCGACATGTCGGAGTTCATGGAGAAGCACTCCGTGGCCCGGCTGATCGGCGCCCCGCCCGGTTATGTCGGCTACGAGGAAGGCGGTTACCTGACCGAGGCCGTGCGCCGCAAGCCCTATTCGGTGGTACTGCTCGACGAGGTCGAGAAGGCGCATCCTGACGTCTTCAACGTGCTGCTGCAGGTGCTCGACGACGGCCGGCTGACGGACGGTCACGGGCGGACGGTGGACTTCCGCAACACGGTCATCATCATGACCTCGAACCTCGGTTCGCAGCTCATCCAGGAGATGGCGCGTACCGGCGACTACGAGGCCATGAAGACCGCGGTCATGGAGATCGTCGGCCAGCATTTCCGGCCGGAGTTCATCAATCGCGTGGACGAGACCGTGGTCTTCCATCCGCTGGAGAAGGAGCAGATCCGGATGATCGCGAACATCCAGATCGGCTACCTGCGGCAGCGGCTCGAGGAGCGCGACATGGCGCTGGTGGTCTCCGACGCCGCGCTCGACAAGCTGGGCGAGGCCGGCTTCGACCCGGTCTACGGTGCCCGGCCGCTCAAGCGGGCCATCCAGCACGAGCTGGAGAATCCGCTGGCCAAGCGCATTCTCGCGGGCGAATTCTGTCCGGGCGATGTCATCGAGGTCGACGTGGAAGGCGGCGAGCTCGTCTTCCGCAAGGGCACCCGGGCGGAAGCCGCGTAAATACGGTTCTCTTTGTCCTCCCTCCATCATCGGGGTGGCCTTCGGGTCACCCCTTTTTCATGGATGAGTCAGGCCATCTTCGATGTTGGCTTTCAGTCCCAGCGCAGTGCGCCGCCGGTCTGGTATTCGGTGACACGGGTCTCGAAGAAGTTCTTCTCCTTGCGCAGGTTGGCCTGCTCGTCGAGCCAGGGCAGGGCGTTCTCGGCGCCGGGGAAGGGCTCCTCGAGGTCCAGCTTGCGCGCGCGCCGGTTGGCGATGAAGCGGAACTGCTCGATGTGCTGCTCGGCGGAGTAGCCGAGGATGGGGTCGGGCAGCAGATAGCGGGCATAGGCCGCCTCGGCCGCCTCGGCCTCGTCCCACATCTCGCGCACGGCCTTCGGGTCGAGGGCGATGCTCTCTTCCCTGATGATCTGCCTGACCACGCGCAGGCCGAAGGAGGCGTGCAGCACCTCGTCGCGCATGATGTACTGCAGCTGTTCGGCGGTGCCCTTCATCAGACCGCGGCGCTGGAGGGCGAAGATCGGCGAGAAGCCGTTGTAGAACCAGGTGCCCTCGAACACGGCGGCGAAGAACAGGTAGGCCATGACGAAGTTGGCCAGCGCGTCCGGGTCGCGCAGGTCGATGTCGGGGCGCAGCACGGAATCGAGCCGGCGGTTGGCGATCCGGATCTTGTGATGAATCTCGGGCACCACGCGGTAACGGTTGTAGATCTCGCCCTGGTCGAGGCCGATGGACTCGATGCAATGCTGGTAGGTCCAGGTGTGCAGCGATTCCTCGTAGACCTGGCGGGCCTGGTAGATCTGCAGCTCGGGGGCCGACATCTTCTCCATCACCGCCAGGCCGATGTTGCGCATGGCCAGGATGTCGGAGGTGGTGAGGTAGGCCAGCACGTTCTCGTACACATGGCGCTCTTCCACCGTGAGCTTGTGGTGATAGTCGTGCACGTCCTGGTTCATGTTGATGTCCAGCGGCGTCCAGTGGTTGCGGTTGGCGTTGAGGAAGTACTCCCAGGCCCAGGGGTACTTGAACGGCGCCAGCTGGTTGATGTCGGTCAGCCCGTTGACGACGCGCTTGTCGTCGGGATTCACCGGCCTGAGGTCGGTGGTGTGCGGCACATCCAGCAGGGTGTCGGTGCCCCGGTCGGGCGCGACGGCCGGCGGCGACTCGTCGCGGGCCTCCGTCGGCGGGGTCTTCTCCTCCGGCCCGGCCGCTACCTGTGCGATGGCGTTTGCCTGCCTGTTCCTGCAGGCCGCAATGGGGTCGTCCCAGTTCAGCATGATTTCGTTTCCTCCATGTTCGTCTTCGGCATCACGCCAACATCCTCACCCCTCACTCCCTACTGACACGCCTCGCAGTCCGGGTCGAGGAGGGAGCAGACTTTGGGGGCCTCGACCGCGCCGTCGCCGACGTTCTCTTCGCGCGGGACGACGCTGTGCTTCTCCTGCCCGGTGGCGCCCATGGAGCGCAGGTAGTAGGTGGTCTTGAGGCCGCGCACCCAGGCCAGCTTGTACAGGTTGTCCAGCTTGCGGCCCGAGGGCTCGGCCATGTAGAGGTTGAGGCTCTGTGACTGGTCGATCCACTTCTGGCGGCGGGCGGCGGCCTCCACCAGCCAGCGTGGATCGATCTCGAAGGCGGTGAGGTATTTCGCCTTGAGGTCGTCCGGCACGCGGTCGATCTGCTGTACCGAGCCGTCGTAGTACTTGAGGTCGTTGAGCATGACCTCGTCCCACAGACCGCGTGCCTTCAGATCCCGGATCAGCCAGGGATTGACGACAGTGAACTCGCCGGACAGGTTCGACTTGACGAACAGATTCTGATAGGTGGGCTCGATCGACTGCGACACCCCGCAGATGTTGGAGATGGTCGCGGTCGGCGCGATGGCCAGGCAGTTGGAGTTGCGCATGCCCACCTTGCGTACCCGTTCGCGCAGGGCATCCCAGTCGAGGGTGGCACTGCGGTCGACGTCGAGATAGCCCCCACGGCCCTCTTCCAGCAGGGCGATGGAGTCGATGGGCAGGATGCCCCGGCTCCACAGCGAGCCCTCGTAGCTCGGATAGCGACCGCGTTCCTCTGCCAGTTCGGTCGAGGCCTTGATGGCGTGGTACGACACCGCCTCCATCGAACGGTCGGCGAACTCGACCGCCTCCAGCGAGGCGCAGGACAGACCGAGCCGGTAGAGGGCGTCCTGGAAGCCCATGATGCCCAGCCCCACCGGGCGGTGGCGCAGGTTGGAACGGCGCGCCTCCGGCACCGCGTAGTAGTTGATGTCGATGACGTTGTCGAGCATCCGCATGGCGGTGCGGATGGTGCGCTCCAGCTTCTCCATGTCCAGCCCGTTCTCGTCGACGTGGCGGGCCAGGTTGATGGAGCCGAGGTTGCACACCGCGATCTCCTCGTCGGAGGTGTTGAGTGTGATCTCGGTGCAGAGGTTCGAGGAATGCACCACGCCTGCATGCTGCTGGGGCGAGCGCAGGTTGCAGGGATCCTTGAAGGTCATCCAGGGATGGCCGGTCTCGAACAGCATGGAGAGCATCTTGCGCCAGAGCTCATTGGCCTTGACCCGGCGGAATACCCGGATCTCGCCGCGCTCGGCCATTCCCTCGTACTCGCAATAGCGGCGCTCGAATGCCTGGCCGGTGAGGTCGTGCAGGTCGGGCACCTCGTCTGGCGAGAACAGGGTCCAGTCGGCGTCCTCGGCCACGCGCTTCATGAACAGGTCCGGGATCCAGTTGGCGGTGTTCATGTCGTGGGTGCGGCGGCGCTCGTCGCCGGTGTTCTTGCGCAGCTCGAGGAAGTCCTCGATGTCGATGTGCCAGGTCTCCAGATAGGCGCACACCGCGCCCTTGCGCTTGCCGCCCTGGTTGACGGCCACGGCGGTGTCGTTGGCCACCTTGAGGAAGGGCACCACGCCCTGGCTCTTGCCGTTGGTGCCCTTGATGTGGGCGCCCATGCCGCGCACGCGGGTCCAGTCGTTGCCCAGGCCGCCGGCGAACTTGGACAGCAGGGCGTTGTCGCGGATGGCATCGTAGATGCCCTCCAGGGTGTCCGGCACGGTGGTGAGGTAGCAGGAGGAGAGCTGCGGGCGCAGGGTGCCTGAGTTGAACAGGGTCGGCGTGCTGCTCATGAAATCGAACGAGGACAATAACTCGTAGAACTCGATGGCGCGCGCCTCGCGGTCGATCTCGTTGAGCGCCAGCCCCATGGCCACGCGCATGAAGAAGGCCTGCGGCAGCTCGAAACGGGTACCTTCGTGCTGGATGAAGTAGCGGTCGTACAGGGTCTGCAGACCGAGATAGGTGAACTGCAGGTCGCGCTCGGGCCTGAGCGCGGCGGCCAGCCGGTCGAGGTCGAAGCGGGTCAATTCGTCATCGAGCAGCTCCAGCTCGGCGGCCTTGTGGATGTAGCGACGGAAATATTCGCCGTAGCGTTCGGCCATCTCCGCCTGGGTGGCCTCGACGATGCCGGTGCCGAGGAACGACAGGGCCTCGCGGCGCAGGGTGTCGAGAAGCAGGCGGGCGGCGACATGGGTGTAGTTCACGTCCTGGTCGATCAGGGTGCGCGCGGCCATGATGACGGCCGGGCCCACGTCCTTCTCGTTCATGCCGTCGAAGAAGTTGCGTTGCGCCTCGCGCAGCACCAGTGCGGCATCCACGTCCTCCAGCCCCTCTGTGGCCTCGCGGACGATGGCCTCCACACGCGTCATGTCCAGCGGCCGGGTGCTGCCGTCCTCGAGCGTGACCCGGAGCCCCTCCTTCGCGCCGGCCTTGCCGCCCTTCGCCTTGCGCTCGGCCTCGGCGGCGGCACGCTCGCGCGCCCGCGCCTCGCGATACAGCACATAGGCGCGCGCGACCTTGTGCTCGCCGGCGCGCATCAGGGCCAGTTCGACCTGGTCCTGGATGTCCTCGATATGGATCGTGCCGCCCTCGGGCTGGCGGCGGAACAGGGAGGCGACCACCTGCTCCGTGAGCCGCTCGACCGTCTCGTGGACGCGCGTGGAGGCCGCCGCGGTGCCGCCCTCGACGGCGAGGAAGGCCTTGGTCATGGCCACGGCGATCTTGGTGCGGTCGAAGGCGGTCATCTTGCCGTTGCGGCGGATGACGCGGTAGCCGGCCGCGGCCGGATCGACTTGGGCGGGCAGGACGCCCGAAGGTACCGGCGCTGCCGGGCCGGTCGGGATCGATTCGGTTTCGAGCATGTGTTTCCCCCTCGATGTCTCCTTGTTTCGGGACGGGAAACGCGTGCGGCAGGGCAGGCAGGACACGGAAGGACGTGAACCGCTCCCCTGGGCCTTGACGCGAGACCCGGGTGCAGGACGCCCGTGCGGGCGCCACCCTCCTCAGGTATTCGGGCTTGGGGGCACTCCCCCACACCGTTGCGCGACAGCTCCGGATTCTCACCGGATTCCCCTGGGTGGAACCACAAAATCTTGTGGTTCTCTAGAAGGGCAAGCTCAATATAGGCGGATTGATTCCCGGGTGCAAGGGTGAATTGCCTGCACCCTGCCGCCTGGTCATTCCGGACGGTGCGCAGCACCGATCCGGAATCCAGGAAGGATCCAGGCCACGGCGGCAGGGAACGACGTGGTTTTCGGATTCCGGTTCGTGCTCCCCCGGCTCAAGGCCGGGCTCGCCTGGTCGGAATGACGAATGAAGAGAAACCGCTCGCCCGGAAGCGCCGAGAGAAGGTCGCCCGACTGACGACTGCGGGAATCACGGATCGCTTCGCTGGCGCGCACGTTCGACGAAGTCGCGGATCCAGGGCAGCTCGGTGTCGGCACGGCGCACGGCGGCGTGCATCGTGCCGCGGAGCCCGCGGCGGCCCAGCGGGCGGGTCGCGAGGCGCCCGGCCCTGCGCGCTTGCTCGAGCACCCAGTCCGGCAGCACGGCCACGCCGCGCCGGCCGGCCACCAGCTGGAGGATGACGGCGGTGAGCTCGCAGTGGCGGACGGCTGCCGGCGTGACGCCCGCCGGCTGCAGGAAGCGGGCGAAGACGTCCAGCCGCTCGGGCGGCACCGGATACGTGATCAGTGTCTCCTCGGCAAGGTGATGCGGCTGGATGCGCTTGAGCCGGGTCAGGGGATGGTCGGGCGAGAGCGCCAGCAGGGCCTGGTAGTCGAACAGGGGCAGGAAGGCCAGCGAGCGGTGCGGTGCCGGATCGGAGGTGATGACCAGGTCCACCTCACCCGAGATCAGATCGGGCAGTGCTTCGAAACGTCCCAGGCGGATGTCGACCTCCAGGTCGGGCCAGCGGTCACGAAAGTCGTCGAGCAGCGGCAGCAGCCAGTCGTAGCAGGCATGACATTCCAGAGTGAGATGGAACCGCGCCGGTGCACGGCCTTCGCGCAGCCTGCGATCGACCGCCTCGATCTTCGGCAGTACTTCTTGCGCCAGCGCGAGCAGGGATTCGCCAGCAGGCGTCAGCCTTGGTGGACGGGTGCCGCGCAGGACCAGCGGCTGGTCGTAGTGGCGTTCCAGTGCCCGCAGTTGATGCGAGAGGGCCGACTGGGTCAGGTGCAGGCGGCGGGCCGCCGCGGCCAGGCTGCCGGTCTCGGTCAGGGCAAGCAGGGTGCGGAGGTGCCGCAATTCCAGGAACATGAATCAGATTCAACATGACCATGAAAAAACGTCGTTTGATTCAAACACGTTCCGGGGCTAGCCTGCAAGCACGGTACGGATTCGGGGAGGAACGGCGATGCAGGCACACAATCTGGGATTCCCGCGCATCGGCGCGCAGCGGGAACTGAAGTTCGCACTGGAGCGGTACTGGCGCGGCGAGATCGACCGCGAGGCGCTGGAGGCCGAGGGCCGGTCCCTGCGCGCAGCGCAC
>JALVEM010000051.1 GCA_027030825.1 Thiohalobacter sp. | reverse complement strand
TGGCCCCAGGCGTGGATCCCGGCGGGGTCGTAGTCGACGTCGCGCGAGGGATCGTAGGGCCAGCCCCGCACGGGCCGGCGCGCCCGCATCCTGGGGTAGTAGAGGGTGCGGAAGACGTGCGAGCCCATCCATTCCACGTCGTCGCTGCCGTAGGTGGAGAGCAGGTTCTGGACGGTGGGGGTGTCCGGCTTCTCGCGCAGGTACTTCGCGCGTGCGGTGACGAAGCACTCGTCGAGGAACCGGCCGGCCTCCTCGCGCAGTCGGGCGTCGGGGATGGTGGCGAGCCGGGCCTGCTGCCGGACTTCCCGCAGGCCTCGCTCGGCGGGGAAGCCGGCGAGGATGGCGTGGTTGAGTCCCTTGGAGAGGGCGAGGACGGCGTACCACCAGAGGGGGATCCGGACGCTGCCGCCGGGCGGCTGGAAGGCGCCGGGGCCGCCGTAGGAGGACTGGGGACTCGCCACGGTGGCGGTGGCGGGGCTGGGGTCGATGAGCGTAGGCCTCGGCGTGTAGGAGAGCGTCGAGGCCGACAGCGTGAGGGCCGGCGGGCCGGAGATCATCGCGACGAAGAGCGCCAGGTAGAAGTCGAGCTCGACGTTGCGCAGCGCGATGCTCCACGCGCTGCGGTAGTCGCCGGTGCCTGCGGCGGCTTTCCAGTGCGAGACCAGGATGGCGATGAACGGGACGTAGACGAGCCCCGTGGCGGCCAGCACGTCCCAGACGATCTCGTAGAAACGCCAGCCGAGGAGCGTGGTGAAGATCTCGAGGTAGGAATCGACGGTCATCTCCCCTCCTCCGTCAGTCGAGCGCCCGCGCGATCAGGTTCTGTCCCAGGACGATCTCCAGGGCGGCCAGGCCGGCGGCGACCCGCCAGCGGGCGCCCCGGAGACGCGTCCGGTCGTCGGCGTCCAGCCCGAAGCGGTCCGAGATCCAGTCCGCCAGGGCCGGCCAGCGCCAGACGACCATGATCATGGCGGCCCACTTGAACGCCTGGACGGTCGGTCTCGCGGCGTGCCAGCCCGCGGCGACGGCCTCGAGTCCGACCGCGTGCACGGCCAGGAGCAGGAAGCCGGAGACGGCGAGCGCGCATCCCCCGAACAAGGCTGCGGCCGTGAGCAGCAGCCGCTTCCTGGGGCTCACTGGAACCGCCCTCCCTCGCGCAGCTGGACGGGGTCGTCCCGCCCGTGGGACGGCGTGGCGAGGCCCTCGGCGCGCATCCGTTCGTCGCGCGCGATCAGCAGGCTCGCCGTGCTCGCCGAGATCTCCCGTCGCACCCTCGTCTCGTAGAGCAGGTTGTCCACCTCGTGCTCGATCTCGGCGATCGCCTTGTCCAGCCGCTCCTGCGCCTCCTTGTTGCCCTGGACGTGGGGCTCGCGCCGGGCGGTGAGCAGCAGGCGACGGATGGCGAGGGCCTTCTCGACGATGCGCGCGGTGGCCACCTCGCTGGCCAGGCGGCCCGCGAGGATGGCGCGTTCCTGGTCGGGCAGCTCCCGCAGGGTCTCCACCACCCGGGCGGACATGGCCACGCCCGGGGCGGAGATCTGCTGGAGTTCGGTGTAGGTGGGCGTCGACGTGCCGGAGATCAGGTTGCCCAGCCGGGTGGCCACGCTGCCGCGTTCCCGCTCGATCTCGATGGCCAGGCCGTGACCGGGCGTGGACTGGCTCGTGCAGCCGTTGCAGGTGCGGATGATCTCGTCGCCGAGCACGCGCACGGCGAAGTCCTCGGCATCGCCGGGACTCGGGAAGAGCTCCACGAGTCGCGGCGCCCCCGCCCCGGAAGGCGGCGGTGCGGTCGCGGTCGCCGGACGATTGAGTTCGATGTTGTATCCCGCCCGCGTCGTGTCCCGGATGACCTGGATCGGCACCTGGCCCGCGCCGGCGGCCTTGGTGCCGCCGATCCAGGTCAGCCCCTTGTCGCCGCCGGCGTTCTCGACGTTCTTCTTGGCGGTGACCGCGTCGTTGCCGGCGGCCTGCTCGCTCTTCCAGGCTTCCGCCTTGGCCAGCGAGAACCAGCCCGCGTAGGGATCCTTGCCGGCGAGGATGTCCCGTTCGTAGTCCTCGCAGCTCTTGAGCGCGATGTTGAAGGTGCGCTTGAAGTCGAAGGTGTAGGTCTGGAAGAGCTCGTAGAGGCCCGGCAGGGCGCGCTGCATGATGTAGAGCGGCAGGGAGCCGAGCACGCCGGTGACGGCCGATTGGAGCGTGTTCTGGAGGCTGCTGGCGACGTTGGAGAACATGTTGGAGACGGAGGCCTTGAGGTTGAAGCGGCCGCAGCTGTACTTGAGCGCCAGGGTGCCGCCGACGCCGAGGGTGACGCTGGTCGCGGCGGGGTTGACGGGCGCCGAGACGGGCGCGGCGCCGCCGATCTCGTAGTACCAGGACTGGGACCCCGTGGGCGGGGACGCGTCGAGGCCGAGGGCCGCGGAGGAAACGACGGCCGCCGCCAGCGCCGCGGCCCTCGCGACGCGCCGGGCTTGCGTCTTCATCGCTTTCGCCTTCATCCGTAGCTCCTTCAAGGCACGGAACCGATGAACCATCCCCTACGCTTGCAGCAGCTGTAGGGACGCCAGAGGTTGTAGACGTGGTCGCCGCCGATGTCCGTCCGACCGGTCGGGAAGCCGTCCGACCATCCCAGCGGCAGCAGCGAGTCGTTCAGTCCGAAGGCGTAGCAGGTGCCGTCCGTTCTCGGCGCGAGCATCTGCCATTTGCCGGTGGAGGGGTCCTTCTCCCTCAGCGGCGGCGGGTTCCCGAACCAGCGGAAGCCGAATCCGGGGAGGCTCGCGCCGAGGGGGACGTAGACGTGCGGCTGTCCCCACCGGGTGACGATGTCGCCGGCGCGCTGGGCGATGACGGCGTTGGCCTTGGGCGCGTCCTGCTGGGTCACGCGACCGGTGCGGGGATAGACCGGACCCCAGGTGTTGAACGGGAAGCTGCCGATCTCGCGCAGCCCCGGGATCCAGGCGGCGGGGTACAGGTTCTCGACCGGGACGATGGCGCGCCATACGAGCGCGTCGAGGCCCGAATTGAAATACGGGAAGAGCGGCCAGGTCCTCGGGGGGCAGACGATGCCGGTCAGCCAGGACAGGGCCCCGAGGAACTGGGCCACGCCGAGGGGATGGCCGAGCACGTCCGCCTCGCGGTAGGTCTGGTGACGCCTGCCGTCGCCTGTCTGCCGGATGTATCCCCCGCCGTCGGCGAGGCCGCCGACGATCGCCGAGAGCGCCGTGCTGGAAGCGGCGAGGACCGGCGAGGCCTCGACCCATGGGTGGACGGCGAGATCGTTGCGCACCGTCACCACGGCGTCCGGGGTGTAGTTGCGCACCCGCAGCGTGGTGCGGACCTTGCACTTGAACCAGGAGCACTTCAGCCACAGGCAGACGCCGTCGATGCGCCAGTCCAGGCAGGCGGGCAGCGCGAGGATCGTCTTGGCGACGATGTCCGCCGTGGTGACCGTGGCGGCCGCGGCGCCGCCCGCCGCGATCGTCAGGCCGGCAGCGGCGAGAAAAGCCCGGAGCCTTCTCATCGCGCGCGGCCTCCCGTTCCCGCGCGCTCGCGGATGGCGATCGCCCTGGCCACGTCGGTCATGCCGTAGACGACCTCGGTCGGCCGTCCGGGCGCGTGGAAGACGACGGCGGGATAGCGGTCGATGCCGTCGTCGAGCAATGCGTGGGCGAGTCCGCGGGCGGCCTCCATCATCATGGGTTCCAGCCGCGGGCGCATGCGCCGGAAGCGTTCGCCCGCGATCCGGGCGGCCTCGCGCTCGTCCGCGGGCAGGCCCTCGGACAGCGCGTCCTGGGCCCGCACGATGCCGTCGATCCGCCAGATCCGGATCTCGACGCCGTCGAGCTCGGGGACATTCGTAGCGGGCAGGTCTGACGTGGTGAAGACCTCGATCACGGTGCCGGCCTCGAGGGCGCGGGCCTCGTCCGCCGCGATCGCGGCGAGCAGCAGGAGGGTCGCCTTGGCGGTCGCGGCGAGCGCGGCGGTCGCGGCGCCGAGGCCCTCGGCGGCGTGGGGAGGCAGCGCGCGCGTCATGACGCGCGCCTCCGCAGGCGGAACCAGCCGCGCCGCCCGCGTTCCTCGCGAAGCCAGCCGATGATCCGCCTGGCGCCGTCGGCGTCGAGCCGCTCGTCGAGGCCCTCCGCCGGATCGACGAAGCGGATGCGCGGCTCGAAGTAGTCGAGCTTCCATCCCGGCGTGTCGTCGCGACCGACGGCGCGGTTGACCGGTTCCACCAGGATCGCGGGATCCGCCCGGCGCGCCAGTTCGGTGAGGCGCAGATAGAGCCGGTGCAGCTCGTGGTCGAAGCGGTAGTCGGCGAGATGCACGCCGTGGAGCATGGTCCGGCCGGTCTCGGCGAACAGGAAACGGGCGATGCAGGTGCGGTGGTTGCCGTCGGATCCCACGTACCAGTCGGTGCCGTCCATGGAGACGTAGTACATCGACGGTCGCTTCGGCTCGGTGTCATCGTAGTAGGCGGGGTTGCGTTCGAGCAGCGCCAGGTTCGCCTCCATGCGCTTGCCGCCCTCGAGGAACCAGGACCAGGTGCGACCGGCGTAGTCCGGATGCTGGGTGCCGACGACCCGGAAGACGTTGACCGATCCCTGGTCCGTCCAGTAGACCCTCGTCCTGAAAGGCTCGAGGCGCGAGAACAGGGCCTCGTCCCAGGGGCGGATGGTCTCGTCCGCCCAGCGGGGCGGGTTCTCGCGCACGCGGGCGCGCAACGGGAAGTCGTCCCTCATGCGTGTTCCCTCCGTCTGCGTTCGATCTCCTCCGCGATCATGAGCGCGGCCTCCACCTCGGTGCAGCCGTGCTCGCGCATGAGTTCCGCTCGGGCCGCCTTCTCGTGCTGCTCGGTCTGGGCGAGCGCGAGCGCGACGGCGGGCGGCACGTTGCGGAACAGCGCGGCCATCGAGTCGGTGAGCACCACGCCCTCGGTGTACTTGCCGGGCTCCTTGCGGGCCGAGAGCAGCAGCTGCCGCTGCTCCTCGGTGAGCTGGCGGAAGCGGGCGATCTGGTCGACCTCCTCCTTCGGCATGACGAGGCACAACCACCACTCGAGCATGTTGAGCATGCGTCGGCTGGCGTCGGGGAAGTCTTCGAGGTTCTGGGTGGCGATCCAGTACCAGGCGCCGTACTTGCGCCACATCTTGGTGATCTTCACCACGTAGGGGGCCAGCAGCGGATTCGTCGTGATGATGTGGCCCTCGTCGGTGATGACGACGGTCGGGCGACGTTCGTGCTGCCGCGCCTCGACCACGCTGTTGATGTGGTTCATGAGGGCGGTGTAGGCGACGGTGAGCTGGTCCTCGTAGCCCTCGCGCTGGAGGATGCCCATCTCCAGGTGCGTGACGTCCACGTCCGGCCAGCGGACGCCCGGCCGGTTGAAGAACTTGCCCGCGAGACCCGTGCAGAAGAGGCTCATGGCGTCGGCCATGTCCACGGCGCGGCGCCTGCGCCGGTCGTCGAGCTCCGGGTCGCGGCCCAGGGCGCGCAGCGCCTCGGCCACGTCCTCCGTGAGGACCTGGTCGCGACCGGCGTCGCGCACGCGGCGGGCCGCGTCCAGGATGGCGCGCCGGATGACGGTCCGGTCGGCGCGCGTCATGCGGGCGTCCTCGCGTTCGTCGCCGCCCGTGATCATGATGCGGGCGGCGAGCTCCATCTCGCCGAGCAGGTCCCGGGACTTCTCTTCGAGATCCTCGTCCTCGTCATCGTCGTCGCCGAGGTCCTCGGCGTCGCGCGACTCGAGGAGGTCGAGCGCGCCGGCGAACGGCGGCAGGCTGACGTCGGCCGCGGGCGTCATGGCCACCTCGTGCACGGTGAGCCCGAGCGAGGCCAGATAGTCGCAGAGCAGGCCGAAGGAGTTGCCGGCCTCGATGATGAAGATCCTGGGACGCCACATGGCGACCGCCTGGAGGACCAGGTAGCAGATGGTGGCGGACTTGCCGGCGCCGGTGGGGCCCAGGATGAGCATGTGGCCGTTCTTCGCGCGGTCGGCCTTGTTGAGGGGATCGAACGTCAGCGGTTCGCCGCCGCGGTTCCAGAACACGAAGCCGGGGTTGCCGGTGCCCCGGCTGCGGCCGTAGAGGGGCAGCATGGCGGCGGCATGGGAGGCGAACACCAGGCGCGAGCGGCGGTTCGCCCGGTCGAGCGCGGGATCGTGGTTCATGGGGAGGTTGCGGATCCAGGCGTCGACGGGCAGGAGGTCGGATTCCCGTTCCACGGTCTGGACGCCGGCATGGAGCAGGAGGCTGGCCAGCTCGTTGCGCCTCCTGCGCAGCTCCTGATCGTCGCTCGCGCGGAGGTAGAACGAGAGCACGGTGGGCAGCAGCCGGTCGCCCTGGGCCATGGCGGTTTCCACGGCCTCGGCGTTCTCTCGGGCCAGCACGGCCTCGGCGGCGTCGCCCACCGAGGCGCGCTTGATGGAGGCCACGTGCTGGCGGAGGACGTCCTGGGGCCGGAACGTCAGGGTCAGCGCCATCACCGTGCCGGGGGGCATGCGGTCGAACAGGCTGTAGACCTGTTCGCCCGAGCGCCGCTCCGCCGTGAACAGGCCGATTTCCGGGGCCCGGCGCAGCGCCTGCATGGGGACGAGCGTGTGCGGCAGGCCGTCGAGGCGCCACACGCCCGCCTCGGCGTCGGAGACGGGCATGGAAAGGGTGAGCATCTCCGCGAAGTCGCGACCGAAGGGCAGGTCCTCGTCGCCTGGATAGGGAGGCAGGTTCGCGGGATCGCCGCCGCACGACTCGGGCGCCGGATTGAACCAGCGGATCAACCAGTCGTGCACGTGACGACCGTCGGCGATCTCCGCGTGCACCCCCACGGACGTCAGCGCGGCCTGGAGGCGCGCGGCCTGGTCGAGCAGCTGCTCGACCGTGTCCTCCAGGGGCTGAGTCTCCTTGCGGAGCCGGCGGTAGAGCACGAGACGCGTGCGCCGCGTCCTGCCGCCCCAGCGCGTGCCGGAGACGACCTGGTCGTCGAATATGCCGTCCGGACGGCAGACGTCGCGGACGTGCCGCTCCATGATCCCGAGCCATCTTTCGGTGAACCGGCTGCCCGCCGCGTCCTCGACGGGGTAGGCGCGCAGGATCTCGAGGAAATCGTCGGGCACCGGGTCGTCCTGGACGTAGAACTGGAGGATCCAGGGATCGGGGTCGAGCTCGGCCACGGCGCCGAGGGCGCCGACCAGGCCCTCGTGCAGGGCGGAGAGGAAGGCGGGCGGTCGCGCCTCGCAGCCGACCGGTCGCAGCTCCATGACCAGGCCGACGGAGCGACCGTCCTCAAGGAGGAACGCCTTCTCCTCCGGAAGGTATTCCATCCACGGCAGCAGGTCGGTGAACGACGGGGGCCGCCGGTAGAGCGCGGCCACCTCGCGCCTCGGGACGCGCGTCCGGCTCATGGCGGCGTCACCTCCCCCGGCAGCGCGAACTCGTCGCGCTCGTACATCCGGAACGCGGTCGCGTAGCCGGGCACCGGCGCGCCATCCTCGGCGAGGTGCGGATAGACGTAGAGCACCAGCATGGGGTTGGGCAGCAGCGGGAAGCGGTTCTCGATCTCGGCGGCGGCCTCGCGGGCGAAGCGGGCGTCGGGCTCGTCGGCGAGCGGACGCCTCGCCGCGGCTGCGCGTGGGGCGTCCCCGGACGCGCCGCCCGCACGCCGCATGTGCGAGCGGTAGATCTCCAGCATGTCCGGTCCGTCCTGGGGAATGACATCCTTCTGCGTGGACGCGCAGCCGGCCAGCAGCAGGGAAGCGGTCGCGGCCGCCGCGAGGCGACGGAGTTCAGTCGAGATGGCCATGGCTTCGTCCTCCTGACTTCGCGGCCAGACGATGGTCCACCATCCGGCCGGCGGGATCGCGGTCGATGGGCAGGTTCACGTCGAGATGGATCGCCACGGACGCGCCGGGGGGGACGTAGACCGCGTCCCACGATTGCGCCTGGCGCTCCTTGAGCCAGCGTCCGACCTCGCCGACGCCGTCGGCGGCCGCGCGCCCGAGGACGTAGCGGTTCTGGTCGCCGGTGACGGAGGTCGCGGTGCCGCCGGTCGGCGAGTAGACCGAGGTCGTCTGCGCCGCGGCCGCGGCCTCGGCGGCGGCCTCCAGGGTGGCGAGCCCCACGCGCTGGGCCAGGTACTGGGGCGCGTTGGTCACCCGCTTGCCCGAGACGCACGGCGTGCCGAAACGGTCCGAGATCCACCCCAGTTCCGTGCGGTTCTTCCGGTTCCGGTTGCCGCCCTGTCCCACCGATCCCGGCTCGACGGTCGGCGCCCCGAAGGTGACGATCCGGCCGTCCTCGAAGACGAAAGTGGCGGAGGTGACGCGACCGGAGACGCAGGAGAGCGTCCAGTCGCCGACGGCATATCCCGAGACGACCATGCCGAGCAGTCCCGGGATCTCGTGGCCGTTGGCGGCCAGGTTGTCGGCACCGACCAGCGCCTTGAAAGGCACGGGATCCTGCACCTGCCCGCCGATCGGAATCCGGCCGATCATGGCCGTGAGCGCGGTCGCGCCGAACAGCGTGGCGTTGGCCGGGATGGTGTAGACCGGCTCGGGTTCGGCGAGCGCGTCCTCGCCCAGGGAAGCCGCGCGCTCGCGGGCGAGCGCGGCGAGGTCGTCGCCTGTCTTCCCGGCGTCGTTCGGGAGCACGGCCCCGAGGCCGGGCGGGCGGAAACCGGACAGCGTGTCCTTGGGCGCCGGCCCGTCGAGGGGTTCCACCCAATGGATCGGCGTGGCGCCCGAGCCGCCGAAGCCCACCGGGAGATCGCTGGTTCCTTCCGCCGGAGGCTGCGCGGTGGCCGACAGGTTCCCGACGCGCGTCGCCAGCCGATCAATCCGCTCGGTGAGGGATGCGATCCGCTTGTCGGCGTCGGTACGGTTCGCGGCGAGGGCCTCGTTCACGCGTGCGCGGATGCGTTCGTCGATGCGGCGCTGCCGCTCGATCAGCGCCGCGGCCTCCTCGCGCAGCGTGCGGTTCTCCTCCGTGAGCTTCTCGGTGGACTCCAGCAGATCGGCGACACGCGCGGAGAGCGTTCGCACCGTATCGGCCGGCGTGTCGGCGTCGGGCGCGGGCGCCTCGGGCAGGGCGGTCATGGGGTCGGGAGGCGGAGGCGGTTCCTTCCTGGAACATGCGCGCAGGCCGACCGCGGTCGCGATGGCGATGGTGACCAAGCCGACGATCGGGATGAGACGGTTCATGCCGACGTTCATGGCTCATTCTCCTGGGCCACGACGACGGGACCTGCGGCGGTCCGGAAGGGGACGTCCGAGATGAGATAGAGGGTCGTGACGTCGGTGTCGGTGCCGACCGGCCCCATCCGCCACCACTGGGCCGAGACGGCCAGCCAGCGTCCGCGGAGGTCCGTGCGGGGATCGATCTCGACGGCGTGGCCGATCCGGTTCTCGATCCGCACGGCCGTGATCCACAGCGGCCCCCGGGGACCCTCGGCGCGCCATGAGGCGACGGGCTCGGCGAGGCAGCAGCCGCCACGGAGCAGGGCCTCCGTCGGCGGCGCGCCGCGCAGCGGCACCCGAACGATGCCGGGATCCTCGGGAATCAGCCTCGGGGGCGCGTAGAGCGCGCGAGCGGCATGGCGGACCAGGCGCTGGTAGCCGACCGTCCGCGGGGCGTCGTCGGCGGTCCGGTCGGTCGGTGCCGACCCGGCGGCCTTGGCGCCGCGCTCATCCGGGTTCGCCGCCCGCGGCATGAGGATCTCGAGCGGGGGCGGCGGCGCAGCGCCCTTCTCCGCCGCGCGCAGGTCGAGCATCAGCGTCTCGCCGCGCTCGGTGCGCAGCAGCATGCGCGTGGACCGGAAGGATTCGGCGGCGGTCAGGAACACACGATCCCCGAGCGGCTGGACCCGCAGGCCGGGGATCGGTCCGCCGATGAGGCCGGCTCGCAGGCTGCGCGCACCCGGCACGCGGACGGCCCGTTCCTCGCCGGGCACGAGCGCGACCTCGATGGGCGTCCCCCGCCAGGCCACGCGCTCGGGTGGGGTCTCCGTCCCGGCATGGGCCGTGGCGAGGAGGGAAAGCGAAAGGGCGAGGATCGCCCCGATGAGGCATCGTGCGGGGATGGCGATCATTTCCTTCCTCCCTGCTCGGTCGGATCCGATTCGTTCCGGATGCGGACGGGATCCCGCGCGAACCCGTCCAGCGCGAGGCCCCAAGGGTTGGCTTCGGGATCCACCTCGTAACGGATCACACGCAACCAGTAGCGGATGGGCGTGCGCTTGACCTCGAGGCCGGCGACGGTCTCCTCGATGAGGGCGTCGACGCGCACCGTCCAGGTGTCCGGCCCCGTCCTCTCGACGAGCGTCTCCTCATAAGCGCCGGACAGCGCGTGCAGCGCACGGACGCGACCGGAGAGTTCGCCGTGCCGGCCCCGCTCCTTCATCTGGCGCAGCAGTTCCGCGCGGAACCGGGGCGTCAGGTAGGCCTGGAAGGCGTAGAGATTCTTCGGGTAGTCCCGCTGTCCGTCGTCCGGCCAGCGGTTGATCTGCTGCCACATGTAGAAGGCGAACGCGTAGACGTTGGGCTTCGGGATCTCTCCCGCGCGCAGGACGGCGCCGCGCGAGAGGTCGGGGGGAATGTGCAGGGTGAGCCGCTCGGGCGCCCGGCTCCAGCCATGCAGCGCCCAGGCGAGCAGCGCCGCGAGGAGCGCGATCACCGCCCACAGGCTGGCGACGTGGGCGCGCGCGTTGTCGATCTCGTGTCGGTAGCGAGAGAACATCCTCTATCTCCCGATGCGTGGTCTTGGCGTGGGCCGCGCGGTGCGCCCCACGTCCCAGACGCCCGACCGCAGGATGAAGCGGTTCCCGCCGAACAGGCGTTGTCCCAGGATGGCGAGCCGCACCTGGTAGTAGCCGAGCGGGCGGCCGCGCTTGAGGCGGCGGAAGATGACGGAACCGCCGTAGACCCCGACCAGGAACAGGAACCCGGTCAGCCCGAGCGCGACGTCGAGGGCGCCGAACAGGGCGCCGAGCAGCAGCACCGCGGGCAGGCAGACCAGCCCCACGACCACGGAGACGATCAGGATCTCCGTGGCGGAGAGCCCGAGGACGACGGGGGGCTCGCCGTCCACGCGGTCGGCGAGCACCCCCTGGACCCGGAGCGTCTCCTCCTCCATCAAATGATCCCGGAGGCCTGGGTGAGGGCGTAGGTGCCGAAGGCGATGCCGGCGGCGCTCGCGATGCCGATCTTGCCCACGCCCGCGATGGTCTCCTTGCCGGTGAGGATCTGGGAGACGGCCCAGATCATTCCGGCCGCGCCGAGCACGAACAGGATGACGCCGAGGGCCAGGATGCCGACCTCCGAGGCGTCCTCGAACACGCCTTCCACCCACTTGATGGCGTCGGAGTTGCTCGGCGAGGTGGAGGGCGTCGGCGGGGTGGGCACGGCCGCGAGCGCCGGTGCGCTCATCGCTACCGCCGCCGCCGCGCCGACCGAGGTCCAGACAGCCACGATCCTGGATTTCATGCGCTTGAACGTCTTCATGGTTCGTTTCCTCCTTGCTGACAGCGTCTTTCCATTTCCCGCGGAATGCCGGCCGCGGGGCCGGTCCGCCGCCCCGGCGCGCTAGTAACGCACCAGGTACAGCGCGATCCAGATCAGCGCCGAGGCGCGCAACGCGACGAAGAGCAGGTCCAGGTCGCGCGCGGCGCCTTTGCGCAGGGAGCCGAGGACCTGCACCACGAGCCAGGCGGCCCAAGTGAACAGCAGCACCGTCAGGATGGACGAGACGATGCCGCCGACCGTCGACGCTGCGTGGCCGGTCGCGCCTTGGAAGGCCGCCTGCTGGTCAGGAGTCACCGTCGGTAATCCCCCCGCAGCGGGGCGACCCGGCGCGGCTCGGCCCGCGGCGCCTCCACGTGGTCCAGAATGCCCCGGCGCACGCGCGCCAGGTCCTGGCGCAGCCAGTCGTAGCGGAAGCGGACGCGGGCGGCGGGATCGGCCCGCATCTCGGCCTCCGCGATCAGGGGTTCCAGCAGCTCGATCTCGTGCGCCAGCCGCGCCAGCGCCTCGCGCTCGCCGTCGTCCGCCGCGAAGGCAGGTGCGGCGATCGCGAGAAGCGCGGCGAGGGCGGCGAGCGCCGATCGTGTCCAGGGCGTGTGTTTCGCGAGTTCCATGACTGCCTCCTCACAGATATTTCTTGAAGCTCGCCACCGTGACCGCGACGACCAGCCCGGTGGCGGCCGCGAAGGGGGTCACCACGAACGCCGGGTGCACGCTCACCGGCAGCGAGAGGTAGATCACCCAGGCCGCGACGAAGGCAGGCCAGATCAGCCGCCGGGCGTGGTGGTAGACGAAGCTCGACTCGCGGCCGCCGCCCCACCGGCGCAGGTCGCGCTGGACCGCGCCGTCGAGCAGCCCCATCGACACCGCGAGCAAGAACGCGGGCATGGAGAGCGAAAGCACGGCGAGGCGCGCGAAGAAGAGCTCGGTGACGTAGACGGCCGCCTGGACGTATTCGCCGACGGCCTTCCAGGCACGGTGCAGGGCGCGGCGCAACGCGCCGGACTCCGGTCCGGGCGCTCGCGCCGCGGCGGAGGCCGCCCATTCGAGGCCGGTCCTGCGCCAGAGCCAGTCGTAGCCTGTCTCGGCGAAGGCGCGCGCGTACGCCTCGGGATCCTCGGTCATGACGCTTCCCCGACCGATCGCGTCGAGGTAGCCGAGCTCCGTCTCGAGCATCCTGCGGGCGTGACCCGCGCCCTGTTCCGCCCACCACCACGTCATCCCGATCCACTCGATGAGGATGGAGATCGCGAGCGAGGCGGCGACCCAGCCGAGCAGCTTGAGGGTGCCGCGCAGGAGGCCTCGTTTCTCGGTGGTGGCGGCGGCCGGGGTGGGCGCCTGTCGGATGGCGGTCCGTTGCACGCTCATTTTGCCCTGCCTCCCCGGGCGAGCAGCGCGTCGCCCGCATCGTCCCGCCACCAGTCCTCGCCGGTGCGGTAGGCCTTGCGCATCTCGGACGCCATCGCGGCGACGTCCTCGGGCATGTGCGGGTCGTCCGAGGCCTCGGGCAGCGGCATGCGCAGCTTCCACAGGCGACCGCCCTCGACCAGCGCGAACGCCTGCCCCTTGGGCAAGGACATGATCTCGTTCGGGGTCAGCAGCGGCGCGCGGGTCACGGAAATGCGGTCCTCGTTGCGGGACGTGAAGTCCACGCCGGAGCCCGGCGTCGAGGAGTCGGTGGCCCCGGAGACCTGCATGAGCGTCTGGATCTCCACCTCGGGAAGCTGGCTCGTCAGCATCTCGGCGGTTGCGAGCTCCCTCACCCGGAGCATGATCAGCGTGTTGAAGTTGCCGGCGATCTGGCCGGCCTTGGCGCGCGAGCCCACGCGCGCCTCGACGTCGGACCAGGTCTGGGTGTAGGCGGTGACCTGGAAGCCGGCGCCGCCCGCCTTGTTGACCAGCGGGATGAATTCGTCGCCGATGAGCTCGTTGAACTCGTCGGCGTGCAGGCAGATGCGCACGGGGCCGTCGTCCGCGCCCACGTCCGGCAGTCCGGAGGCGACACCGTGCTTGTAGATGTGGCCGGCGACGGAAACCAGGTCCGCGAACATGCTGTTGCCGACGGCCGCGGCGACGGTGGCGTCGGTGAGGGCGTCCAGGCCCACGTAGACCACGGCGCGCATGCGGATGATGGCGCGCCAGTCGATGATCGGGCGGGGATCGGTGGCGTCCAGGTAGTCGGGGGAGATCAGCTCCGCGATCCTGCCGGTGGTGAGCTTCTCCATGAGCGGCCCGACGGAGCTGACGATCTTGTCGTAGTAGGTCCGGTCGTACTTGAAAGCGCCCGCGAGGCCCTCGAGGACGGGGTCGTAGGCGCCCGCCTCCTGGATGAAGTTGAACAGCGCGATCGCCTCGCGACCGCGGCCCTTGAAGTTGTGGGGCAGGCTTCGATCGTTGATGGCGTCCTGGATGGCCGCGACGCGCGCGGCCCAGTCGCCGCCGATCTCGCCGGCGGCGGCGAGCCGACCGAGCGCGTGGCGCGCGTACTCGACGAACAGCGGCTCGATGTCGTTGATGTGCCGTCGTATCTGGTGATAGTCCGGTCGCCGCCCGAGATCGACCAGGGCGCGGGCGATGATGTTCACGAACCGCCAGGCGAACTCCTTGAAGGCGGCCGAGTTGCCCTCGCTCGGGAGCTGGTTGGCGATGCGGGTGGCCACCTCGGTGACCCGCTCGAAGTTGCCGATCGCGTTGTACCGGGCGGAGATCTCGGGGTAGCCGAGATGGAACAGGTAGCAGGGACGGTCCGCCCGCTTCGCCTCGGCATGGACGCGGAGCATGAGGTCGGCGTCGCCCTTCGGGTCGAAGACGATGACGACGTCGCCGCGGCGGATGTCCTGCGTGACGAGGATCTCCGCCAGCCGCGTCTTGCCGACGCGGGTGGTGCCGAGGACGAGGGTGTGGCCGTTGCGCTCTTCGAGCGGGAGCCAGACGTCCTGCTCGTCGGTCTCGACGCCGTGGATCTGCGAGAGTCCGCCGACCGGCGGTGGGGGCCGGAGGGGATTCCACCAGGCGTCGGCGCGGGTCAGCCGGGCGATCCAGCGTGTCGCCGAACCACGTTCCCATGCGGGTTCGTGCCGGCGCGCCCAGGCCTCTAGCCGGGAGGGCTCCAGATACCTGCGCGCGGCGGGGCGCAACGTGTCCCGGAGGCGCTGGGCGTGGATCTGGGTCCACCGGAAGCCCCGCCCCAGGAACAGCCTCGTCGGACTCCAGGGTATCCGGTCGGCGGCGAGCCGGTATCTCGGGAGGAAACGCAGCCTGCGCTGGTAGCGCAGGACGCGGACGCCTTGCCGCGCGCGGGTCCAGGCGAGCGCGGCGAAGATGGCCGCGGCGCTCCAGGCTACGCCCGGGGTCATGAAGAGGGCCGACGGCGCTGCGAGGCACACGCTCGCGCAAGCCGCCGCGGAGGCGGCGGACCAGAGTTCGACGGGAGGACGCAGCAAGGCCTCGACGGGATGCTTCACGGTCCGATCTCCTCCGGTCCGATGAGTACCGGGTAATGCCGGATGCCGAGCGCCTCGGCGACGGCATCGCCGGGGGCGGGCGCCACCGGCAGGCCCGCGGCGGCCTCCCTGATGCGTCGCCATCCCGTCTCCGATTCGACGGAGACGGCGAGGCAGCTCGCGCCGAGCCGGATCAGGCGTTCGCGGTTGCGCCGCAGCCAGGAGAGCGAGCGCAGGTCGTCGCCGACCAGGCAGACCGGGGGCACCGCCCGTTCGAGGGGACGCGTGGGCTCACGCCCGGGCGTGAGGGTCCTGCTCCTCACCGGGAAAAGCGCGGCGCTGGGAGGCGAGGCAGGTTCGGCGGACGATGCCGCGCCCTCCTCTTCCGACCAGGGCGCCAGCCCGGACTCGGCGGCGAGGGGCGCCAGGGGGCGGGTGCCGCCAGCGTCGTGGATCACCACCGGCCTGCCGGGCGGGCCGGCGGCGTGCGCCGGGGTCGTGCTCGCCAGCGCGACCGCGAGCGCCATCGCTGCGCACGCGCCGCGTCTCATCGCCCGATCCTCTCGTGCCATGCCCGGACCCGGGCGCGGTACCGGGCCGCCTGTTCCGGATCGCGCGAGTGGTAACGACCGACCGCCCGCCACCAGTCGCCGGTCGCCGCATGCTCGGCGGCGAGCACGGCGGCGCCGGCACGGAGGTTGTACCAGGGGTCCAGCGCGAGTTGCGGGTCGCGCAGCAGCCGGTCGTGCCAGCGCCAGCTGACCTGCATCAGCCCCACGTCCGGTCGTTCTCCCGCCTCCAGCAGCTCCTCGAGCGCCTTCCGTGCGGACTCCCGCGTGTCGAAGCGGAGTCCGCGCCCCCGTACGTTGAGGGTCCATGGCCAGGGCGCGGCACCGTTCTCCAGGGTACGCACGGACTCCGCGAGCGCGACGGCATAGAGGATGGACGGGGGCACGCCATACTCCTCCGCGACGATCCGGTACGCCGGCGGTATGGGCAGCGGGCGTGCGGCCTGCGCGGCGCCCGTCGCGGAAACCGCGAGGGCGAACCCGATCGTTCCGACGAGGGCCGCCGTCCTCATCGGCGATCCTCCCGGACGAGGGGCGGGTCGAGTGCCGGGACGGGCGTGAAAGCGTCGCCGTCGCGCACGAATAAGGCGGGCACTGCGGTGCCGCCCAGCCGGGCGAACAGGGACCGTCCATGGTTCAGGGTGATCCTGCGGGACCGGACGGCCTCCACGGGGATCCCGTGCCGCCGCGCCCAGGCGCGGATGACGTCGTCGTCCGACGTGTCCACCACGTAGAAGTCGATGCCCTTCACTCCTCCTTCCATGAGGGCGAGGAATCGGGGCATGGCCCGGTCGCATGCGCCACAGGTGGTGGACACGAATGCGGCGAGCCGTTTGCCGTCGAAGAGATCCGGCGAGAACGGCCTGGATTCCGGCGGGAGACGGGACGTGTCCACGATGGGC
>JALVEM010000050.1 GCA_027030825.1 Thiohalobacter sp. | reverse complement strand
CGGGATCGGTGGCCGTCTCGGCGCGCCCGGCCTTGCCGAACACGCGCGCGACCTCGGGCACGGTGCGGATCAGGCGGTCGGTCTGCTGCAGCAGCTCGCGGGCCTTGTCGATGGAAACCCCGGGCAGGGTGGTGGGCATGTACAGCAGGTCGCCCTCCTCCAGCGGCGGCAGGAACTCGCCGCCCAGCCGCGCCAGCGGCCAGGCCGCGGAGGCGACCAGGGCCAGCGCCAGCAGCAGGGTCAGCCCGGGCCGCGCCCGGGCCGCGGCGAGCGCCGGCCGGTAGCTTCGCACCAGCAGCCGGTTGAGCGCCGACTCGCGCGCATCCTTCGGCGCGCCGCGCAGCAGCACGGCCAGCAGGGCGGGCACGAGCGTGACCGAAAGCAGGGTGGCGGCCGCCATGGCCCAGGTCTTGGTGAGCGCCAGCGGCCGGAACAGGCGGCCTTCCTGATGTTCCAGCGCCAGCACCGGCAGGAAGCTCAGGGTGATGATCAGCAGCGAGAAGAACAGCGGCATGGCCACCTCGCGCAGCCCGGTCCGCAGGGCCTCCTGGCGCGACAGGCCGGCCTCGAGCCGGCGGTGAACGTTCTCGACCATCACGATGGCGGCATCCACCATGGCGCCGATGGCGATGGCGATGCCGCCCAGGGACATGATGTTGGCGGTGATGCCCTGGCCGTGCATGATCAGCAGCGCCGCCAGCACGCCGACCGGCAGGGTCAGCACCACCACCAGGGCGGCCCGCAGCGAGCCCAGGAACAGCAGGCACACCAGGCTCACCACCACGAATTCCTCGGTCAGCCGCGCTCGCAGGGTGTCCACGGCGCGGTGAATGAGTCCGGAGCGGTCGTAGGTCTCGACGATCTCCACGCCGGCCGGCAGCGAGGCGTGCAGCTGGGCAAGCTTCTCCTTGACCCGGGCGATCGTCTCCAGGGCGTTGGCGCCCCAGCGCATGACCACGATGCCGCCCACCACCTCGCCTTCGCCGTCGAGATCGGCGATCCCGCGGCGGGGCGCCGGCCCCAGACGGATCTCGGCCATGTCGGAGAGCAGCATGGGGGTGCCGAGCTGGCGGCGGCCGACATAGGGCACGGCCCGAAGATCCTCGAGGCTGGTGATGTAGCCGCGGCCGCGGATCATGTACTCGGCCTCGCCCATCTCCAGCACCGAGCCGCTGACCTCGCGGTTGGCCGCGCGCAGGCTCTCGCGCAGCCCCTCGAGGGTGACGTTGAACATCTGCTGCAGGCCCGGATCGACCACCACCTGGTACTGCTTCACCATGCCGCCGACGGTGGCCACCTCGGCCACGCCCGGCACGGTCTGGAGCTCGTATTTCAGGAACCAGTCCTGCAGACTGCGCAGCTGGGCGAGGTCGTGCCCGCCGCTGCGGTCGACGAGCGCGTACTGGTAGATCCAGCCCACGCCGCTGGCATCCGGCCCGAGCCGGGGCTGGACACCCGGCGGCAGCTGGTCGCCGACCTGGTCGAGGTACTCGAGCACCCGCGAGCGGGCCCAGTAGGGGTCGGTACCGTCCTCGAACAGCACATAGACGAAGGAATCGCCGAAGAAGGAATAGCCGCGCACGTCGGTTGCGCCGGGCACCGCCAGCATGGCGGTGGCGATGGGATAGGTGACCTGGTCCTCGACCACCTGGGGCGCCTGGCCGGGGAAGCCGGTGCGGATGATCACCTGGGTATCCGAGAGGTCCGGGATGGCGTCCAGCGGCATGTGGCGGATGGCCTGGATGCCGGCGACCACCACCAGCAGCGCCAGCCCGATGACCACGGCGGGGCTGGCGAGCGAGGCCCGCAGCAGGCGGTCAATCATGCCCGTGGTCTCCGTCGCGCTCGGCCGTGAACCGCGCCAGGCCGGCCCGCAGGCTGCTTTCGGAGTCGATCAGGAACTGCCCGGAAACCACCACCGTCTCGCCCTCGGCGAGTCCCGAGAGGATCTCCACCCAGCCGCCGCTCTCGATGCCGGGCCGGACCGGGCGGGGACGGAACCCGCCGTCGGGTTCTCGCACCACCACCCGGACATCGTCGGCGGTGCGGATCAGGGCCTCGCGCGGCACCGCGATGCGCCCGCGCCGCATGTCGCCGGTCACGCCCGTGCGCACGAACATGCGCGGCTCCACCAGCGCACGCGGCACATCGAAGGCCATCTGCACACCGATGGTGCCCGTCGAGGCGGTGCTGTTCACTCCCACGCGATTGACCATTCCCCGCCAGCGCTGCACGCCGACCTGGGGCAGCTCCAGCCAGGCCGGGTGGCCGGTGCGCATCCAGCTCACGTCCCGGGCGAAGACGTTGGCCCAGACCGTGACCCGGGCCAGGCCCTCCAGCGTGACCACCTCTTCACCGGCAGCCACGTGCGCGCCATCGGTGACCGCCACAGCCATGATGCGCCCGGCATGGGGTGCATATACCTCCAGCGATGGCAGACGCCGCTGCGACTCCAGCGCCCGGATGCCGGCGTCGTCGAGCCCGCGCGCGCGCAGCAGCCCGCGACAGTATTCGAGGTCTTCCTCGGTGGCCTGCGGATCCTCGAGCAGCCGGAGATGGGCCTGCACGGAAGCCATGAGCTCCGGATTGCGGATCCTGTAGAGCAGCTCGCCTGCTTCCACCCACTGCCCTTCGCGCACTGTTGGCGCCAGCGCCACCTCGCCAGCCGCCGGGGCCGGCAGCGGCACTTCTTCGCCGGGACGCACCGAGCGCACGATGCCGGGGGCCTCGAAGCGGCGCTCGAGATCACGCCGCGTCACGCGCGCCAGCCGGATGCCGAAATTGAGCTGGACAGCCGGATCGATGCGGACCACCGGGGGACCGTCGCCGTCGCCACCATCGTCGTGCGAGTGATGCCGCTCGACCAGGCCCATGCCACAGATCGGGCAGGTGCCGGGTTCATCGGAGACGATCTCGGGATGCATGGGGCAGACATAGGTGGTGGCTTCGGCGTCGATGGGAGGCAGCCCCGCCGAGGCTTCACCTTCGGTGATCCAGATGCGGTCGACGAGAATGCCGGCGAACAGGGCCGCCATCAGCAGCGCGGCCAGAGCAAGGCGCTGTTTCATCGTGCACGTCCTCTCGTGTCGTTATATGGCACCCGCGGATTCACCGAGGGTGCTGAGCAGTCCGCTCATCGATGCCGGGCATCGGCATCGATCAGAAGACTGTGGTCGAAAAATCAAAAAGTGGGGACCGCCTTGCGGCGGCCCCCGAACTGACCGTTCCCGGTCAGAGGACGTCGATGAAGGTCATGGCGTGCGGCGTGGCGTTGCCGGCGTCGGGATGACGCTCGCCCGGCCACTGCTTGCCCGCGTCGCCGAAGTCCATGTCGTTGCAACCCAGCGGCGAGGTCGGGTCGTTTGCATTGAAGTTCGGATCCAGCTGGAGCTCGCCGGTCCAGCGGTTGAACTTCATCATGCAGACGGTGTCGTCACCCACCGAGCCGGTGCCGGGCAGGACGTTGGCCTGGCCCAGCAGGCCGCCCAGGCCACCCGGCGGCGGCACGTTCGGGTCGTTGAGCGGGTCGGCGCCCGGCTGGCTCGGCGGGAAGCCGGTGCCGTTGTCGTAGGCGTGCCCCAGTCCCAGCGCCGTCAGCAGATCACCCACGCCGGCGATGGCGAACTCGCGCAGATCCACGAAATAGTTGGAGGTGGCGACATAGCGCTCCAGCGAATCGTGGACCACGAAGTGGGGGCCGCCGCGGCTGGTCTCGGCATCCGGATGATCGTCCGCCGTGCCCGGGATGTCATCCACGCCATCGCCGTCGAAATCCACCACCGAGACGATGGTCGGGCAGTCGGCCGCGCCGTTGTTGGGCCAGTAGCCCGTGGCCGAATAGGCGGCCGCCATCGGCCCGCTGCTGTGCTCGGGATGCCCCAGCACACCGGCAGGGCCGTGACTGACGGGCTCGCCGATCGGGCTGTCCGGGCCGGTGTTGTCCCACTTGTCGGCCGGTGCCGCATCGCACTGGAAGTTGGTGCCGGCCGCCAGCAGCTTGCGGATGTCCAGGGTCACGATGCGCATGTCGTGCTCGCCCGGATAGTCGCGGTCGTGAATGGGGTCCCCGCCCGGTGCCGCCGGGCCGCCGTTGTTCCGGTCCACATCGGTCTGGATGCCCGAGATCGGCATGATGATGAACCGGTCGTTGCGGCTGATGGTGAACACGGACGCGCCCGTGCAGGCACCGAAGTCATAGACCAGCTTGAACTCCGGCTGCGGCACCGTGATGTCGGCCGAATAGAACAGGGCGCCGCCGCACATGGAGGCGACGAAGGCACCCTTGTGGCCCGGCCGGTTGGTGATCGCCATGGCCATCAGACCTTCGGGCTCCTCGTGGATCTGGTTGTCCTCGTGGCGCGGGCCGTCCGGCATCTGGGCGATGGCATAGGGACCATCGCTCATGCTCTCCATCGACCAGAAGCGCACCGTGGTGCCCAGATCCTGGGCGGCGGTGGCCGGACCCTCGCCCGAACCGGTGAGCGCCAGGCTGACCGGGTCGGCATAGTCCGAGGCCATTACGATGCCCATCTCGCCCTTGGGATTGGGCAGATCGGGGCGTACACCGATGCCGTGAGGATGCGCCAGGAGCGCAGTGTCCGGGGCTTCGTTGATGCCGGCATCCAGATCGACGGCGCCGCTGTCCGGTCCGATGCCCACCGGCAGGATGTTGTTGACCGGATTGCCGTTGCCGTCCACGCCGCCCAGCGCGATCTGGGTGCGCGGCGCATAACGCTCCGGTCCGAGCATCGGATCCCCGTTCGCATAGAAGCCATGACCGGGCACGGGCGCGCTCGGGATGGCCGTGTATTCGCCCACCACGGTGCCGGTGAAGGCATCGATCTCCACCAGCCCGCCCGGGGTAGTCAGGGTGGGCGGCAGACTGGCGGCGGTCGCGCCGCTGAAGGAGCCCTTGGCGCCCATGTAGGTGGCGATCAGCCGGCCGCCGCCGAAGGGCAGCAGGTCGTCGGTGCCGGAGAAGTTCGTGACGGCGCGGCCGCTCACCGCCAGGCCGCAGACATTGCTGGTGCGCCCGAAGAAGTCCGGCGTGGTGCCCTGCGCCGGCTTGATGTTCATGGGATCGGTGATGTCGCAGCCGAAGACGTTGGCGCTGATCAGACCGGCGGGGAAGATGTTGCGGGAGCCG
>JALVEM010000049.1 GCA_027030825.1 Thiohalobacter sp. | reverse complement strand
ACCAGCAGGACCACCGCCCGTTCACTCCAGAGTCGCACATCCAGATCGAACACCCAGGGTACGATGAGCATGCCAATGGCGGTGATCAGCACAGCGGGGCTGTAACGGCGACCGAAGCGTTCCATCCACTGCTGGGCACGACCCTTCTGATCCTGGGCCTCCTCGACCAGATGGATGATGCGGGAGAGGGTATTGTCGGTGAAGGCAGCGGTGGCCTCCACCACCAGCGCGCCCGGCCCGTTGATGCTGGCGGCGAACACCCTGTCGCCCGGGCCCTTGTCCACCGGCATCGATTCCCCGGTGACCGGCGACTCGTCCAGGCTGGATGCCCCTTCGACGATCACGCCATCGGTGGGCACCGACTCTCCCGGGCGCACCACGAAGCGATCTCCGGGCCTGAGGCTGTCGGCGGGCACAGTGACCGTCTCGCCGTTCTCGTCGAGCCTGTGGGCCGTCTTGGGCGCCATGTCCAGCAGCGCGCGGATGGCGTGCCGAGTACGGGTGAAGGTCAGCTCCTCCACGCCCTCGGCGAAGGCATAGAGCACGACCAGCGCAGCGGCCTCTTCCCACAGCCCGAGAATTCCCGCGCCGAGCGTCGCCGCCAGCATCAGGATCTCGATGCCGACGACCCGCTCGCGAAACAGTGCCTCGAGGCCCTCCCGTGCCCAGTACCAGGCGCCGACGGGAATGGCGATCCAGTACAGGACCGTCTCGGCCGCGGGCGGGATCAGGCCGGCCAGGGCGAGTCCCCAGGCTACCCCGGCGACGAGGCCGGCGATCAGCGCGTTGCGCAGTGGGGGAAAACCCCACCAGGGGCCTTCGTATTCCTCTTCGGCACATCCACAGGGCATGGGATCTCCATTCGCCGATACGAAATCAGTCCGCCGAGGATGCCTCCCCGTCGATCGGCAGCAAGGCCTGCACCTCGCTGACGCTGACCCAGCCGGCCAGCGGCTGCCCGGTGCGCCCCTGCTGGCGAATGATCTTCAGTGCCTGGTCGAGTCGCTCGTCCTCGCAGACCAGTTCCAGCTTGATCTCGGTGATGGTCTCGGTGCCGAGCTCCAGTGAATATTCGCGTTCCTTCGCATCGAGCGCCGCCAGCATACCCTTGACGTCCACCACTGTCAGATGCTGAAACCCCGCTGCCTTGAGAGCATGGATCACATCGGCCGCACGAACGCGATGAATAAAGGCCTTGATCTCCTTCATGTCGTCTTCTCCTTGCGGGTTTCCACCCACTCGTAGATCACCGGCAGCAATACCAGCGTAAGCAGTGTCGAAGTGATAAGGCCGCCCACCACGACCGAGGCGAGTGGCCGCTGGGTCTCGGCACCGACACCGGTGGAGACCAGCATGGGAACGAGCCCCAGAATCGTGGTCATGGCTGTCATCAGCACCGGTCGCAGGCGCAGTTCCGCACCCCGCCGTACCGCATCGGCGACACTCATGCCCTTTTCTCTCAGCTCGTTGAGGAAGGAAATCAGCACGATGCCGTTCAGCATGGCCACGCCGAACACGGCGATGAAGCCGATGGCCGAAGGCACGGACAGATATTGCCCGCTGATGTAGAGCGATACCACGCCACCGATGGTGGCGAAGGGCACGTTGGCCAGGATCAGTACCGCATAGCGCACGGAGTTGAAGGCCGTATAGAGCAGCACGAAAATGAAGAAGATCGTGACCGGAACGATGATGGAAAGCCGCTTGAGCGCACGCTGCTGGTTCTCGAAGGCCCCGCCCCACTCGATCCAGTAGCCGGGCGGCAGGTCGATCTCCTTCTCCAGCAAGGCATTGGCCTCCTTCACGAACCCGTCCACGTCACGCCCGCGCACGTCCATCTGGATGACCGCGTAGCGCTGCAGCTGTTCGCGCCGCACGAAGGAATAGCCTTCGGCCGTGCTCACCTCCGCCACCTTGCCGAGTGGCACGATGGCGCCGCTGGCGGCCTGCAGCGGAATGTTGCGGATGGCCTCCACCGAGGCCTTGGCGGCATCGTCGATGCGCGCCGTGATGTCGAAGCGCTTGACGCCGTCGATCAGGGTGGAGACGGGCTGGTTGCCGATGCCGGTGCGCACCACGGTGAGCACGTCGTCGGCGTTGATGCCGTAGCGCGCCAGGGCCTCGCGATCCACCTGTATCCGGATCTGCGGCTTGCCGAGGTTGGCCTCGAGCGACAGATCGGCCACGCCCGGCACCCGGGCGATCACGTTCTTGATCTCTGCACTCAGCCGGTCGAGCTCGCCGAGATCCTCGCCGTAGAGCTTGGCGGCCAGCGTCGCGCGCACGCCCGAGATCAGCTCCTCGACGCGCATCTGTATCGGCTGGGTGAAGGCGATCACCGCAGTCGGCACCACTTCCTCCAGCTTCTCGCGCATGGCATCGGCCAGTTCCTCGATGGAGCGGGTCCACTCCGACTTGTCGGTGAGCCCGGTATAGATTTCCATGTAGTTCACGTCCGCCGTCTCGCCCTTCTCGGCACGGCCGATCATGGCGATGGTGGTCGTCACTTCCGGAAATTCGCCGAGCGCCTGCTCGATCCGCTTGGAGATTTCGATCGACTCCTCCAGCGAGGTCGAGGGAATGGAGGTCACGCGCCACATGATGGCGCCTTCCTGGAGCTGGGGCATGAACTCCTTGCCCAGCAAGGGAAAGAGCGAGAGTGCACCGACCAGGGCTGCCGCCGCCACGCCGAAGACCATGCGCTTGTGTCCCAGGCACCATTCCAGCACGGGCAGATAGATCCCCTTGAGCCAGCGCGTCAGACGTGTATCGCGCGTCTCGCGGGGCTTGAGAATCAACGCCGCGAGTACCGGAATGAGTGTCAGCGTCAGGATCAGAGATCCTGCCATGGCGAAGCTGATGTTGAAGGCCATGGGCTTGAACAGCTTGCCTTCCAGGCCTTCGAGAGTGAACAGCGGCAGGAAGACGACGATGATGATGAGAATCGCGAAGGCGATGGGATTGATCACTTCCCGGGCGGCCGCCAGCACGGCGGTGGTGCGATGGACGGTCTCGCCCGCCGCCTTGCGTTCACCCATCACGCGGAAAGCGTTCTCCGTGACCACCACTGCGCCATCGACCAGCATTCCGATGCCGATGGCGAGCCCTGCCAGCGACATCAGGTTGGCCGACAGGCCGGCCTTCTCCATGAAGATGAAGGCGATCAGCATGGCCAGCGGCAGGGAAGTCACCACCACGAAGGCGGAACGCAGCTCGCCCAGGAAGAGAAAGAGCACCGCAGCCACCAGCACCGCGCCCACGACCAATGCCTGGGTAGCCGTGGAAACCGCCTTCTCCACCAGGTCGGTGCGTTCGTAGACCGGCTCGATCTTCACGCCTTCGGGCAGGGCCGACCGGGCGATCTCGACCTTCTCCTTGACCGCCTCGACCACGTCGGCGGCATTGGTGCCGATGCGCGACAGCGCCATGCCCAGCACCACTTCCCGGCCATCGCGGGTCACGGCGCCGAAACGCAGGGCGGGCGCCTGGCGGATGTCGGCGACGTCCTTGAGATAGACCGGCGTGCCGTCGATGGACTTGAGCACGATCCTGGCCAGATCCTGCTCGTCACGCACCAGTCCCAGCCCGCGCACCAGATACTGCTCCGGCCCCAGGTTGACGTACTGGCCGCCCACCTGGCGGTTGTTGGCTTCGATCGCCTCCATCACCGTCTTGTAGTCGAGCCCGTACTTGATGAGCCGCATGGGGTCGATCACGACCTGGAACTGCCGCTCCTGGCCGCCCCAGGACAGGACATCGTCGACGCCGGGCGCGGTGCGCAGGATGAGGCGCACCGTCCAGTCCTGGATGGTGCGCAGGTCCATGTCCGTGAGTCCGTCCTTGAGCTTCTCGTCGGCACGCTCCACCGTGTACCAGAACACCTGCCCCAGGCCCGAGGTGTTCGGCCCCATCTCGGGCGTCCCGTAGCCCTCGGGGATACGGTCCGCGACCTCCTGCAGGCGTTCCATCACGAGGCGGCGGGCGAAGTAGATGTCCATGTCGTCCTCGAAATAGACGGCGACATAGGACAGGCCGAAGAGACTCACCGACCGGATCTCCTTCACGCCGGGCAGGCCCGCCATGCCCGATTCGATCGGGAAGGTGAGCAACTGCTCGACGTCTTCCGCCGCCAGCCCCGGTGACTCGGTGTAGATGTTCACCTGGACCGGCGTCACGTCCGGAAAGGCGTCGATCGGCACCGTGGTCACGGCGCGCCAGCCGAGAAAGCCGATCACCAGAAAGGCGATGATGACCAGAAACTTGTAACGCAGAGACGCGTCGACGATGGCATTCAGCATGTTGGCGTCTCCCTAGTGTGCGTGCCCTTCGCCCATCTGCGATTTCAGCAGCAGGGACTTGAGGAAGAAGGCACCCTGGACCACGACCGGGTCTCCCGGCGCCAGCCCGACGCGGATCTCGGTCCAGCCGCCGCGGGTGATGCCCGTCTCCACGGGCACGGGATGCAACTCGTCGCCTTCCACCCTGAACACGGTGGGTGCACCCTGCATCAGCACCACGGCCGCCTCGGGCACCGCCACGCGCGCCAGCCCGTCATCGGCCTCGATCAGCACGTCCACGTACTCGCCCGGATGCACCCTCTCCTCCGGATTCATGATCTCGATACGCACCGCCAGGGTGCGGGTCTCCTCGTCCAGGCGATGATGCTTGCGGATCACCTTGCCTTCGAGCCAGGACTCGCCGTCCGGGCTGATCCGCGCCGGCATGCCGACACGAACCCTGGCTGCCTGATCCGGTTCCAGCTGCGCTTCGACCCAGACCACCCGGTCATCGCTCACCTCGAACAGGATGCGTCCCGGTTCCACGACTTCTCCCAGCCGGAAGTCGTCGCGGATGACGCGCCCGGGCAGAGTGCTGAACAGATCGAACCGTCCCGTGGCCTGTGTTGCGTCCCCTTTCTGCAGCAGGGCACGGATCTGCGCCTCGGACATCCCGTAGGCGCGTACACGCGCCCAGGCGAGCTGCCGCGCCACCTGGGCCGCGATGTAGCGTTTCTCGGAGACGGCCTTGCGACCCAACCTGCGGACCCGCTGCCATTCACGATCGGCCTCGATCAGCTCGCCCTGGGCATCCGCCATCTCGACGCTGGACAGCGTCACCAGGCGCTGGCCCTGTTCGACCCGGTCGCCCAGGCGGGCATGCCG